>JBFLXS010000001.1:0-63150 GCA_040755795.1 bacterium
CATAAGGTTGGGTATTAATGGTGAATGTGGTTGAGAAACTGCCGTAGGCATCTGTTGAGGTAAAGGTAATACTTGGTGTCGTGCCAAATTTTATACGAATAGTTTGACTGGCTCCAAATCCATTACCAGTTATGGTTACGATTAACCCTACCGTTCCTTCTGTTGGTGTAATTCCTGTAATAGCAGGCTCTATTCCGAAAGTAATATAAGCCGGATAATTCGAGTTCAATCCTGTTGCCTTAATCGTTGTCGTCCCATACTTCTGGGTATCGATAGTAAAGGTAAGCGTAATTGACCCTGATTCTGCGGCAGTAACTGTATTAATGGTCAGGGTAGTCCCAAAATCTATTTGCACTAATTCACTACTTAAATAACCATTTCCATAGAGAGTAACTATCGTGCCAACAGTTCCCGAGGTGGGAGTAATCTGGACTAACTTCGGTGCTATCTTAAACTGCAATGAATACGCCGATGTGCCGGTATTTATTCCCCAGGCGGTAATAGTAGTCGTCCCAATCCGTTGAACATCTACGGTGAAGGTAGTTGAGAACGACCCACATCCTTCTGAAGTAGTCATAGTAATAGTCTGCGTAGTTCCAAATTGAATTTGCACTGGCTCATTACCACCAAATCCATTACCTGCTACTGTAACCACACTACCAACTGTTCCTTCAGTTGGGGCAACTAAGATAATATTTGGTCCAATAAAGTAGGTATTGCTTGCCGATACATTTACCTCTTCCACATCAACAGCAACAACCGTTGTCGTTCCATAAGGTTGTGTATCAACTGTAAATGTAGTTGAGAAACTACCTTGTGCATAAGTAGATGTCGTCGTAATTGTCCTATTTGTCCCAAAGAGGATATGAATAGTATGACTTGCACCAAAACCATTACCGCAAACCGTAACAATTGACCCAACATTGCCACCTACTGGTGTAACTACAGTAACACTTGCCTTTATAGTAAATATCTCCGTTGCAGAATTAAGTGGACAGGTTGCCTTAATTGTTGTAACCCCACTTTGTTGGGTATTAACCGTAAAGGTAACAGTAAATGTTCCGGAGGCATTAGTAGAAGCGGTAGTAATTGACCTGGTTGTTCCAAAATCAATCCGCACTGTTGAAGCGGAGCCAAAGCCATCACCTTCTAATATTACTATTGTTCCCACTATGCCTTGTTTTGGTGTTGATGTATAGATTTTTGCCATAACATAGAAGACGTTAGATGCTCGTTTTTCAAGTTCAAATGGATCAAGCTGTTCTGTATTCCATGCAGTAAATGTAGTTGTGCCTGCTGGCTGTTGAACATTGAAATTATAGACTAAACTAAATGTCCCTGCCTGACTGGCATAGATACCACCATAAGGAGGATTTAGATTAAGAATATCTCCATCCTCATCTTGGACTGTCCCAAAGTCAACATAAATTCCTTGACTTGCCGCATAACCTGTCCCAAAGAGTGTAATTTGTGTGCCTACAGTACCCGTCGTTGGGGACACCCAAACTAACTCTGGAATTATCTTAAACCAATCATCTACCCCACCTAAATCATCATCCTCAACCCCGGAGGCAATATCTACTGCAGTAATCGTCGTTGTGCCATAAGATTGCGTATCAACTGTCCATGTAATATAAAATTCACCCTTATTATTAGCAGATGTAGTCGTAATCGTTGGTGTCCAACCAAATCCAATTTGCACCAATCCACTACCGGTATAACCATTACCAGAAACAGTAACGATAGTCCCAACCGTGCCTTTAGTTGGACTAATATTCACAATATGCGGTAATATGCGTAAGATATCTGTTGCTTGCTCACGAGCAGTAGGTTCTTTTGGACCTATACCTGTAGCCGTCGTTGTGCCAAAGACCTGAATATCAATGGTAAATGTCTTTGTCCATGTCCCGGATGCATTAGTCGTGGCAATAGTAATGGTCGGATTATTACCAAAGGCAATACGGATATCGGCATTTTGTGTGTAGCCTCTACCTTCAATCGTAATTGTTGTGCCTACAGTCGCAGATTTAGGTGTAAGTGTGGTAATTACCGGTAAGATGAAGAAGTAGTTTCGTGCCCATTGCTCTGTGGTCATACCAATAACTTTAATCGTTGTCGTCGCAAACGGCTGAGGTATATCTACTACACTCTGATAGAACCTCGCCGTAAATGTTCCTTGTGGAGAGACTCGCGGAGTATCTGGTTCAACAATCACAAATCCTGTATTAACAACTAAACCATACTCTGTCCCATAATCAATTTTTAGATTTTCACCATTTACACCTTCTCTACCAAAACCTGTTCCTTTAATAGTAATTATCGTGCCTATAGTTCCTGTAGTTGGACTAACTAAAGTAATTTCTGGAATTAGCACAAAGTATCTATCCTGGTCAGGTCCCTTCTGCCAGTATTCTCCCCATTTATCTACTTCCTGCGTATTAAGTCCTGTAGCCACAATCGTCTTGGTACCAAAGTATTGGGTATTGACGGTAAAGGTAATAGCAAAAGTCCCGGTATCATTAGTTGAAACTGCGGTGATAGTCAAGGTTGTGCCTAAATCTATCTGCACTACCTCATTAGCACCATAACCATCACCTTGAATGAGTATGAAATCACCCACCTGTGCTTTCCATCTATCTGGCACATCAAAGTGTAGCACTTCTGATTGCCGACTAACTAAGGTAATATGGGAATTTATCTTGAATAAGTCATCATCACGATGATTATCCAGATCAAATAAATCAGCCGCAATGATGGTATGTGTCCCGGCAGGCTGTGTATTTACTGTAAAGGTAACACTAAATGTTCCACAGGCATTGGTTGATACCACCGTAATAGTAGTCGTATTACCAAAAGTTACCCGCACTGTAGCCGTTGCCGCATAACCATCACCGGCTATGGTAACAATTGTCCCTACTGATTGTGCCCTTGGCGTTACCATCCAGATATGTGAAATTATCTTGAAGCAATCTACATCCCTATATTCTTCTGTATCAAATTGCCAATATTGCATCCCTCCTGGTATTTCACGAAATGCCTTAATCGTTATGATACCATAAGGTTGTGAATTAATCGTAAAGGTAATAGCAAATGTCCCATTATAATTTGCTGTTTGCTGTATTATCATCCATGTTGTTCCAAATTCTATCGTTACAGTCCCTTGACGATGATAACCATTACCATAGACCATAATTGGCAACCCTACTGTGCCGCTCGTAGCAGTCACATAAACAATGTTATGCGTAATCTTGAAATCTGTATGATATTGAGTCTGGGTAGTTTCCCCAACTGCATTAACCGTATGTGTGCCATAGCATTGTTCATCAACTGTCCATTGTGTCACAAAACTACCATTACCTGCGGCACTAACATTAGTAATACTCATATTTGTTCCAAACTCAATACGGATAAGTTCACTACCACCATAACCTGTTCCTTTAACCTCTACTGGAGTCCCAACGGTTCCTGTAAGAGGTGTAATCGTAATTCCTGAGGTAATCCTGAAGTAATCATAATCATCTGTAATCTGGCCTGTGGCTGTAATAGTAGTTGTCCCCACAGGTTGAGTATCAACCTCAAATTTTGCACTAAAGGTGCCATTAGGTCCTACCGTGACAGTAGTAATACTTATGTGTGTTCCAAAATCAATCTGCACAATTTCATTTACCACATAACCACTTCCTGTAATAGTAACCATAGTCCCTATTTGCCCTGCAGGAGGAGTAACACTTATAATCTCTGCTTTTATAAAGAAAATATTAAATGCCTCTTGGTTGGACATACCTACAAGTGTTCCTCTACTTTTTACTGTAGTAGTTCCTGCTGGCTGGGTATTAATAGTGAATATATAAGTAAACTGTCCAATACCATTACATGTAGTTATTATATTAAATTCAGCTGTAGTTCCAAACTTAATTTTTAGTTCATCCCCTGCATCATAACCATCACCATAAATAGTCACCCAACTTCCTACTGTCCCTTCTGTCGGTGAAACGGTATGAATACGGGCGATAATAGTAAAACTACCCATCAAAACTCTGCCTGAAGTAAGTCCTGTTACCGTAACACTCTTTGTTCCAAAGGTCTGAGTATCAACGGTAAATGTCAACGAGAAACTGCCATAGGCATCTGAACTAACCGTAGTTATAGTCGTATTAGCCCCAAACCTGACATGGATAGTCTCTGTAGCGGCAAATCCATCACCTCTAATAGTAACTATTGTAGTTACTGTGCCTATGGTTGGCGTAAATAGTGTAAATTGCGATAGGATATTAAATGTATTTCTTGCCTGCTGACCTGTATTTATACCCCTGGCAGTAATGGTTGTAATCCCATATCGTTGAGGATTGATAGTAAATGTAGTACTGAATGACCCTGAATCAGTCGTCTTCGTCACAATGATACTCACCGTTGTTCCAAAGTCAACCTGAATCTTTTCACTTGCTCCAAATCCACTACCGGCTACTGTAACTATTGACCCCACCGTATTGGCTTGTGGCTCAACCTTGAATAATTCAGGTTTGATAACTATCGCCCGAGAATCTCGCACCAAATCAACCTCATTTATATCTGTGGCGATAATGGTTGTCGTGCCGTAAGGTTGCGTATTGATTGTGAAAGTAATTGTCCATGAGCCTTGTGGTTTAGAGATAACCGTTGTAATCGTCTTTGTCGTTCCAAAGTCAATCTGAATAGTATGAGTTGCACCAAATCCATTACCTGCCACTGTAATGATAGTTCCTACCGTTCCTTCTGTTGGCGTGTAAAGTATTATCTGCGGCAAGATAGTGATGGTAGCAAATGCCTCTTCACTGCCCTTTGCCTTGATGGTCGTAATTCCATATCTCTGTGTATCGATAGTAAATGTAGTCGTGAAGCTACCTTCAGCATAGGTTGAAGTAGTTTGAATACTTGGTGTCGTGCCAAAATCAATATGAACCTTCTTGTATGCCCCATAACCATTGCCTTTGACCGTAATAATCGCACCCACAGTTCCTGATGTTGGCGTTACAAAGATAACATTTGACTCGATACTTAAAGTCCCTTCTGCCTTTATTACCTTACTATCGCTATGAGCAACAACAGTAGTAATTCCGTAGCGTTGTGTATCTATGGTAAAGGTAGTAGTGAAGCTACCTTCAGCATAAGTTGAGGTAGTTTGAATAGTTAGTGTTTTCCCAAACTCTATCCGAATGATGGTTGAGGCATCATAACCATTACCTTTAACCGTAATCACCGTCCCCACAGTTCCAGAGGTAGGCGTAATAAGTATGATATTAGGTAGAATAGTTACACTTCCATAGCAATGTAAGCCCTGGTCATCACCATGAGCACCTACTGTCGTTGTGCCATAAGGTTGAGTATCAATAGTAAATGTTGTGGAGAAACTTCCTTGTGCATAGGTTGAGGTAAGTTGAATTGTTGGTGTTGTACCAAATTCTATCCTTATCGTCCTTGAGTTGCCATATCCATTACCTTGAATAGTAATGATTGTTCCAACCGTGCCTTGCGTTGGTGATAAGTAGATAATATTGGGTAAAATAGTCAATGTCTTCTCTGCATTAATACCATCGCCATGTCCCTTTACTGTAGTTGTCCCATAAGGTTGAGTATCGATAGTAAATGTGGTGGTGAAGCTACCTTCGGCATAAGTTGAAGTAAGTTTAATAGTTGGTGTTGTCCCAAACTCTATACGAATCCTTCTATAAGCCTCAAAACCATCACCCCTCACCGTAACTACCGTTCCAACTGTCCCTGTATTAGCGGTAACATAAACGATATTTGGCAGGATAAAGAATGTCAGGTTATCGGCACAGGCACCTGTAATTATCCCTGTGGCTTTAATAGTTGTCACACCATAAGGTTGTGTATTGATGGTAAATGTAGTGGTGAAACTACCTTCTAACTCTGCTGTCACAGTGGTAATCGTCATTGTCGTGCCAAAATCTACCTGGATTAACTCACCGGCTTTATATCCACCACCGCGTAATGTAACTACTACACCCACCGTCCCTTCAGTTGCAGTTATTGAGACTAATTGTGGCTTGATAACATACTCAAACTTCCAACTGCTCTTACCGGTCATCACCCCAATTGCCTCAATAGTCGTCGTGCCTATCGGTTGAGTATCAACCGTAAAGGTGGTTGTAAAGCTACCGCAGTATTCTGCTGAAACTAAGGTAATTGTCTCTGTCGTTCCAAACTTAATTCTTACTAACTCACTTGAACCATAACCATTACCTCGAACTGTAACTACACTTCCAACGATTCCTTCTTTTGGAGTAATCAGTATAATCTCTGGAATAATTGTGAGTCTATCATCATCTGAGGCAATATCTCCTGCAATAGACTGGACATCCACTGCCACAATGGTCGTCGTGCCATAAGGCTGTGTATCAATGGTGAAGGTGGTTGAGAAACTACCATGTGCATAAGTAGAAGTCATAGTAATCGTCTCATTAGTTCCAAAGAGTATATGAATCGTATGGCTGGCGCCAAAACCATTACCTGTTACCGTAACTATTGTCCCTACAGTTGCTACCGTTGGTGTAACTAATGTAATTATTGGCTTAATCCTGAATGATTCCGTCGCAGAGTTCAGTGGGCAGGTTGCGGTAATTGTGGTATTGCCACTTTGCTGAGTATCAACCGTAAAGGTAATTGTCCATGTTCCAGAGGCGTTAGCAGAAACCGTAGTAATTGACCTCGTCGTTCCAAAATCAATCCTCACGGTTGAAGCAGAACCAAACCCATCACCTTCTAATGTCACAATTGTGCCCACCGTGCCTTCTTTTGGTGTAGATGTATAGATTTTTGCCATAACATAGAAGATATTGGAGGCTCGTTTTTCAAATTCTTTAGGTCCAATTAAAATAGAATTCCAGGCGGTAAATGTGGTTGTGCCTGCTGGCTGTTGAACATCAATTGTATATATTAGACTGAATGTCCCGGCAAGAGAAGCCGTCCCATACACAGGTAACCAGGTTGCGCTCTCAGTTGCGTAGTCTTTATCTAATACTGTTCCAAAATCAACATATATTCCTTGAGTAACTGCATAGCCTGTGCCAAAGAGTGTAATTTGACTTCCCACAGTCCCTTTAGTCGGTGAAACCCAGACTAACTCTGGAATTATCTTGAACAGGTCATCTACTCCACCAAGGTCATCATCTTCTACTCCCGAAACAGTATCAGTAGCATAGATAGTCTTTGTCCCATAGGATTGTGTATCAATAGTAAAGGTAATATTAAATTCACCCTTTGGATTTGCCGTTGTAGTTGTAATCGTCCGTGTCCAGCCAAATCCAATTAATACCTCTCCACCACCCGTATAGCCGTTACCGTAAAGTGTAACTATCGTTCCTACTGTTCCAATAGTTGGAGTAACACTGACAATATGCGGTAATATGCACAAAGTATCTGTTGCTTGTTCGCGAGCAGTAGGTTCTTTTGGTCCTATAGCCGTAGCCGTTGTTATGCCAAATGCCTGAATATCAATGGTAAATGTCCTGGTAAATGTCCCTGAATCATTAGTCGTAGCAATAGTAATGGTCGGATTATTACCAAAGGCAATCTGAATATCTGCATTTTGTGTATAGCCTCTACCAGCAATCGTAATTGTCGTCCCTACAGTAGCAGACTTAGGAGTAAGTGTAGTAATTATGGGTAAGATAACGAAGTAATTGCGTGCCCACTGTGCAGTACTACTTCCATAAACGGTAATAGTTGTCGTCCCAAATGGCTGAGGAATATTTACTGATGAAATGTCAAATTTCAAAGTAAATGTTCCTTCTGAAGTTACATATGGTTGTTCAAGACTATATGGCTCAATTCCATCAGCTCCAATAAATGGCTCCGTTCCAAACCCAATCTTTAAATCTTCACCATCAATTGGATTCCTTCTCCCAAAACCAGTTCCCTTAATAGTAATTATAGTTCCTACGGTTCCCGTAGTTGGAGTAACTACAGTAATTTCTGGAATGAGAACAAAGTATCTATATTGGTCAGGTCCTTTATTCCAGTATTCACCCCACTTATCTACTTCCTGAGTGTTAAGTCCTGTAGCCACAATCGTCTTGGTGCCAAAGTATTGGGTATTAACCGTAAAGATAGTAGCAAATGTCCCGGCATCATTAGTTGAAATTGTGGTTATACTTATGGCTGCACCTAAATCTATCTGCACTACCTCATTAGCACCATACCCATCACCCGTAATAAGTATCTCATCTCCTACCTGTGCCTTCCATCTATCTGGCACATCAAAATGAGGCACTTCTGACTGCCGACTGACTAAGGTAATATGCGAATTTATCTTAAATTCATCAATATCACGATGATTATCCAAATCATATAAATCAGCCGCCACAATGGTATGTGTCCCACTATGTTGTGTATTCACCGTAAAGGTAATACTAAATGTCCCACAGACATCTGTTGATACCACCGTAATAGTAGTAGTTTGACCAAATGTTACCCGCACTGTAGCCATAGCCGCATAACCATCACCGGCTATGGTTACAATTGTTCCTACTGACTGTGCCCTTGGTGTTACTAACCAGATATGTGAAATTATCTTAAAGGAATCTATATCTCGATAGTCTGAATTATCATAATCTTGAACAAGAATTCCCCTTTCGCGATATGCCTTAATCGTTGTTGAACCATACGGTTGGCTATTTACCGTAAATGTAATACTAAATGTCCCATTATAACTTGCCAACTTTTGTTTCATCGTTAGGGTAGTCCCAAATTCTATCGTTACTGTCCCCTGACGATGATAACCATTTCCATAGACTGTAATTGGCAATCCTACTGTGCCTTCTGTAGCTGTCACATAAACAATATTATGCTTAATCTTGAATTCCCGCTGAGACTCTGTCGTAGTATTCATACCAACTGCCTTTACGGTATGAGTTCCATAGCACTGTTCATCCACTGTAAATTGGGTAGTAAATCTACCATTTACTTCTGAGGTAATTGTAGTAATGGTTCGATTTGTTCCAAATTCTATGCGGATAAGCTCACTGCCACCATAACCTGTTCCACTAACCGTCACTATTGTTCCCACTGTGCCAGTATAAGGTGTAATTATAATACCAGATGCAATTGTAAAGTAGCTATAATCTTCCGTAATCTGACCTTTGGCATTAACAGTAGTTGTCCCAACCGGCTGAATATCAACCGTAAATGTGGCACTAAATGTCCCATTATGTCCTGCCGTCGCAGTTGTAATAGTCTTATGTGTTCCAAAATCAATCCGCACAACTTCATTTGCTAGATAACCTGTTCCTTTAACTACAACCTCCTGTTCTATCGGTCCAGAAGTAGGCTCAACACTTATCACATCAGCCATAATGAAGAATTTATTATATGCCTCTTGCTCAGAAGCATTATATCCTGGTTGTCCTTTACTCTTAACAGTCGTAGTCCCTGCAGGTTGAGTATCAACCGTAAAGTAATGTGTGAATTGTCCATTTACATTGCAAGCATAATCTTTAGGAATTTCAACATCAGTCCCAAATGTAAGTCTTATCTTTTCACCATCTGCATATCCATCACCCATTACCGTTACTTTCGTCCCTACTGTCTGCTGATATGGACTAACCACATATATCCTGGCAATAACCTTGAAATAGCCATAATCTACTCTTCCACTATTCATCCCTGTTGCCTTTACGGTATGAGTGCCATAAACCTGTAAATCTACCGTAAAGGTAGTTGAAAAACTACCGTAGGCATCAGTAGAAGTCATCGTAATCGTAAGAGTTTTTCCAAAATCAATACAAATACCCTCACTTGCACCATAACCATTTCCGGTAATTGTTACAATATCATATATCTTCTCACCACTAATAGCATTAATTAGATATTGGACCACACCACTGGTAGGAGTAATAAGTGTAATCTTCTGTAAGATAGTAAATGTAAAGGTAGCAACAACATTTTCCGCTACTGACAATGTCGATGTTCCTCTACCTTTAACAAGGGTAGGACCATATTCCTGAGTATCTACGGTAAAGATAACCATAAATGCCCCTGCCCCATCTGTTCGGGTAGTAGTAATGGTTAAAGTTGTGCCAAAATCAACCTCTATGCCTTCTGATGTACCAAAACCATTACCCGCCACAGTAACCAGGATACCAACAGTCCCTGATTGAGGAGTAACTGAAACAATATTAGGTAGTATCCGCAGGGTATAAGTTGAATATTGCGCCCTGGTATGGACACCAACAACTTTGATAGATGTAGTGCCATAAGGTTGAACATCAATAGTAAATGTTTTTTCAAAGGTGCCATCAAATGCACTCATCCAAATAGTTCTTGTCGGATTAATTCCAAATTCTAACCGTAATTGCTCATTATAACCAAAACCTGTTCCTTTTACTTGAATTGATGCACCTACTGTTCCTGAAAGTGGCGCTACATCATATATATGCGGTAAGATAGTAATAAGTGTCGAAGTGCCATCCTGTGAAGTAAGACCAACCGCAAAAATAGTAGTTGTGCCATAAACCTGTGCATTTATAGTAAATGTAGTTGTCCATGACCCATTATTCTCTGCTACGGTAGTAGTTATTGTATTCTTAGTCCCAAATTGTATCCGAATTTGTTCATTAGAATAATACCCATTACCACTTATGGTAATTATTGTTCCTACACTACCCTGCGTTGGTGTAACAGAAATAATCTCTGACCTTATCCTGTAAATATATCTTTCATCAGACTGCCTGGTGGATGACCCTACGGCTATAATACTTGTAGTTCCATAAGATTGGGTATTAACGGTAAATATGGCGGTAAAACTACCAAAGGCAGTGCTGGTAACCGGAGTAATAGTCCGTTCCGTCCCGAAGATAATACTAATCATTTCAGTAGCACCAAACCCATTACCCGCAACTGTAACCCAACTACCAACAGTTCCTTCTGTAGGAACTATAGAGACAATATTAGGCAGGACAACAAAAGTAGAAGTTGCTGTAGCCGGATCTATCACACCTAAAACAGCCGCATCAGTTGCTATAACAGTAGTAGTTCCATAAGGTTGTGCATCTATCGGGAAGGTAACGGTGAATGAACCACCCTCTGTCATATCCATAGATGCAATATTATAGGTAGTCCCAAAGTGAATCTTGGCATCATTTGCCGGGTAATTGAATCCATTACCATAAACCGTAACTACTTTACCGACTGTCCCGGAAGTAGGAGTAACATAAACTATTTGAGGTAGAATTTCATAGTTATTCATTCCAGAAGAAGATACATCCTTAGATATACCTCTTTCATCTATCGCCAGAATATCCCTTAAGGGATAATGTCTCTGTTCAGGAACCGTAAATGTAGTAGAGAAACTACCCTGTGCATAAGAAGATGTTAGTGTCACTGTCGCTCTATCAATTCCAATCTTACCAAATAACACAGCAATAGTCTGGGAGCCATTAAATCCATTACCGGCTATGGTAACCTTACTACCCACCGTCCCGGACCGTGGTGTATAGAAGACAATATTAGGCAGAATCTTAAATGTATGTTTGGCACTAATGCCTTTTGTATCAACTGCAAGAATAGTCATAGTTCCATACGGTTGTGTATCAATAGTAAATGTAACCGTAAATGAACCAGCACTATCCGTTGATACTGAAGTAATACTTGATGTCGTTCCAAAATCTACTCTCACATAATCTGACCCTGTAAATCCATCACCCTTAATGGTAATTATAGTACCAACCGTTCCCTGATTTGGAGAAACATCAATTATTCTGGATAACATCTTAAAGAAGACGGTTGCAGTAGTTCCCGTATTTAATCCTTTAGCCACAATAGTAACAGTTCCAACCGGTTGTCCATCAGCACTAAATGTAGCACTAAATGAACCATAATCACCTTCAGTTTGTACTTCGGTCCTAGTTATAGTAGTTCCAAATGAGATTCGTATTACTTCATTTGGCATTCCGACTCCACCAAACCCATTACCGGCAATGGTAATCTCAGTTCCCACATTTCCTTCTTGTGGATTAAAGACAACAATATTTGGTTGTATCTTAAACTTATCTACTGCCTCTACATTTTGTGCATCCTTAGCCTTAATCTTACAAGCATCACCACTTGCATAGTCTCCGTATGCATCAGCCCGCTGAGTATTGACGGTAAATGTAGTTGTCCAACTACCATACGCTGTAGAGGTAACAGTTGTAATTGACGAATGCATACCAAATTGTACGACAATAGGACTTGTGGCATTGAATCCATTCCCACTCAAAGTCACGATTGTTCCTACAGAGCCTTGAGCCGGGCTGACATAGATAATCTTTGGCAGTATCTTGTAGGTATTGGTAGCAAAGCCTAATGAGCCGTAGCCGGTGATGGTAGTTGTGCCGTAAGGCTGGGTATTGATGGTAAATGAAACACTAAATGTGCCGTTGACATTTGCTGATGTCGTCTGAATCGTCGGACTCGTTCCAAAGCCAATCCGCACCAACCCTTCTTTCGGATACCCATTGGCAGTAATCGTCACCACACTCCCAACCGTGCCTTCGGTTAACTCTACCTTCCAGATTGCCGGCAGAATAGTAAAGTAACCGTAGTCTGATTTTTCTGCTGTTTCAGATGCTTTAACCGTAGTTGTCCCACCTGGTTGAGTATTTACAGTAAATGTAATAGCAAATGTTCCATCTGCACTCGATTCTGCTGTCTGAACCTGATGTATTTCATCTGTTCCAAAATAAATGTATATCTCGGATATACTTTGTCCGAAACCATTTGCTTCTCCTGTAACTATTGTCCCCACTGTTCCTTGAAGCGGTGAGATTAATCTAACCTTCGATGTAATCTTAAATGTATTAGTAGCAGCCGATTCGCCACAGACAGTTCCTGTACCTATGATGAGTTTATTACCATAGCTCTGCGTATCTACGGTAAATATAGCGGTAAGCAATCCTATGTTATCTGCGGTAGCAATAGTAATAGTCCTTGTCTTACCAAAACCAATTAGAACCTGTTCTGATACAGAATAACCGTTACCTGTTATGGTCACTTGAGTGCCTACAGAACCACTTGTTGGAGATACACTTATAATATTAGGTTTGATTGAGAAGGAGAAGGTACTTGTTGCCCTTTGTTCAGGACGGAATATACTTATCCCAATTATTGTTGTTGTTCCATAAGGTTGAGTATCTACCGTAAAGGATGTGGTAAATGAACCACTTGCTTCTGAAGTAAGCGTAGTAATTGTAGAATTAATACCAAACGCAATTCTTAATGCCTCACTCTTACCAAATCCATTACCATAAACTGTTACTTGACTCCCTACCGTTCCAAAAGTAGGATTAACACCCGTAATCTTAGGTATAATCTTAAAGTAACTAAATGCAGAATGTTGTGTTTGTGTGCCTATTGCCTCTACAGTAGTAGAACCATAAGGTTGGACATTTACTTTAAAGAAAGTAGTAATTGTTCCTATATTAGATGACTCCAATAACACATCATCAATATAAGGTGTTTGTCCAAAATGTATCCTTACTAGCTCTGTTGGTCCGAATCCATTTCCTTCTATAGTCACCGTTACACCTACCGTGCCGATTGATGGCGTAACAGAGGTAATATTAGGTATTATCTTATAGGACTTTGTAGATACTCTTCCACTATTCATCCCTGTAATTGTTACTGTCTTAGTTCCATAAACCTGAGTATTTACCGTAAATGTTGTAGCAAATGTTCCCACCCCTGAAGTAGAAACAGTAGTAATGCTTTCCGTATTGCCAAAATCTACCTCTATTAATTCACTTTCACCATATCCTGTGCCTTGAATAGTTACAAAACTCCCTACTGTTCCCTGCATTGGGATAAACATAGGAATATCTATCTCTATTATAAACAATTTATCTGCTTTATGATTTACTATATCCTGCAAGCCATAGGCAGTTATCGTCTTTGTTCCATAGAATTGAGTATCTATAGTAAAGGTAGTATTGAATGTGCCACCTGTTGAATTTATAGTCACCAGAGTAATAGTTTGCGTCGTTCCAAAATCAATCCTGATTTGTTCATTAGCACCATACCCTGTCCCTTCAACACTTACTATACTCCCCACCGAACCACAAGAAGGTGTAATAGTTATCTTAGAAGTGATAATGAAGATATTTTCTGCCTTCACTCTTTCTGGATTAGGATCCATCCCTCTAACGAGAACAGTAGTAATTCCATAAGGTTGTGAACTAACGGTAAACTGAATAGTAAATGTCCCATTTTCTGATGCTAAAGATTGTCCGCTATATGGATGTACTTGTGTATTACCAAAATCCAATCGAATGATATCGCTTACTTTATATCCATCACCCATTACAGTAACGCCTGTTCCAACTGTCCCGGTTGGCGGTAAAACAGAAAATACCTTTGGCAAAATCTTGCAATAATTATACGCTACTACGGTTGAAGTAATACCATACGCCTTTATCGTATGTGTTCCCCATCTCTGCTTATTTATAGTAAAGACAGCGGTAAATGTGCCAAAGGCATCAGGTGTAGCGGTAGTAATAGTCAATCTCGTTCCAAAATCTATCTGAACTGTTTCGCTTGTCTTATAACCCATACCTCTAACCGTAATAGATGTTCCTACTGTCCCTTGCTGTGGTGAAACAAAGAAAATAGTAGGTTTAACCGTAAATGTCCCTGTATCTGATGTTTGTGAAGTAAGACCATAAGCACGAATAGTGGTTATACCCTGCGGTTGAGTATCTACCGTAAAGATAGCGGTGAATGTCCCATTGACATTAGCACTTGTGGTAGTAATAGTACGGGTAGTGCCAAAGTCAATCTGCACAAGCTCACTTTGACCAAATCCATCACCAGTAACAGTTACTAAATCACCTATTGTCCCTGCTGGTGGTACTATTTGAGTAATATGTCCTATTATACTGAAGACAGTAGATGTAGCCCTTACATAAGGACGCGAGTAATTAAAAGCAATTATTGTAGTAGTTCCTGCAGGTTGAGGAATGTTAATGACAAAGGTTACATTTGTAAATGTTCCCCAATCTCCCCCATTAACATACCCTCCTGTTATTAGTGGTATTGTTCCAAAATCAATTTGAATCGAACTAGCACCTGACCAGAAACCATCACCACTTATGGTTACTGTTGTTCCTACGGTTCCTTTGGTTGGTGTTACATTATAAATTCTTGGAACTAATGTAAATGAAATGGTTGCAACACGATTAGACTCAAGTCCTGTAACAGTAACTATCTTTGGACTGGGATTATAACTTTGATTATCTACGGTAAATGTAGTCGAGAATGAACCATAAGCATCTGTTGAGGTCATTGTAATGGTCTTTGTTGTCCCAAAGTCTATTTTAATCGATTCTGACTGTCCAAAACCATTACCCGTTATGGTTATAATAGTAGTAATAGGTGTTCTATCAGGGGTAATAAGGGTAATATTAGAAAGTATATCAAATACCTTGAACGCCATCTGACCACTATTTAATCCTTGAGCAGTAATAGTAGTAGTCCCATATCGTTGTGTATCAATAGTAAATGTAGTTGAGAATGAACCATTGAAACTGGTAGAAGTAAAGGTAATTGTTCGGGTAGTGCCAAAGTGGATATGGATTAACTCAGATACCCCAAAACCATTACCTGCAACAGTAATAATCTTACCTACGGTCCCTGATAATGGTTCTACTAACCAGATTGCCGGTAAAATAGTAAATGTCGCCTCATCTGTTACTACCGTTGGCTGGGTTATATCAATAGCCTTAATAGTAGTAGTCCCGTATAATTGTGTATCTACTGTAAATGTGCAGGTCCAACTCCCTTCTGCATAAGTAGAGGTTAACTGAATAGTTTTAGTCGTGCCAAAATTAATCTGGATAGTAGTGCTTGCTCCAAACCCGTTACCTCTTACTGTCACTATCGTCCCTACTGTTGCCTTATCTGGACTAACCAGAATAATATTTGGTTCGATAGTAACTGTGCCATAAGCAGGATACTCAGATATCTGACCTGTTGCTTTAATAGTGGTAATACCATAAGGTTGCGTATCTATGGTAAATGTAGTAGTAAATGAACCTATTGAACTTGCGGTTACACTCTTGATACTATAACTAGTCCCAAAGTCAATCCGTATCCCCTCACTTGCCTCAAATCCATCACCTTCTAATCTCACAATAGTACCCACTGTGCCTGTCTTTGGACTGATTAAAGTAATTGCCGTAATTATCTTGAATGAAGAAGCCGCTGTTCCTGCTACAGGACAAATGGCTAAAATAGTTGTAGAACCTAATGGTTGGGTATTCACAGTAAATGTAGCTGTAAATGTTCCATAGGCATCCGTGGTAACCTGTGTAATATTTGGGGTAGTTCCAAAATCAATCTGGATAGACTGAGTAGCCCTAAATCCACTACCTCTTACAGTAACAATTGTTCCTACAGGACCTTCAGAAAGTATTACTGAGAAAATATTCGGTTTGAAGAAGAAAATATTTTCTGGAAGTAAATCCGGTAGACCAGTCTTAGAACATTTTATCTTAACCGTTGTGGTCCCATAAGGTTGTGCGTTAACCGTAAAGATTATTGTTGTAGAACCTATCGAATCTCCTGTATACGGTACACCGGTATAATCTTTATTAGTCCCAAAATCAATCCAAATATTGTCTGGAGTATCGTATAATCCATTAGCTGCAATAGTAATAACTGTCCCTACTGTCCCTGATTTAGGTGTTACCAACCAAACCGCTGGTTCTATCTTAAATGTATAGGTAGCAAATAAGCTTGTATTGAATTTATCCGTTATCTTCACATTCCAGGTCCCATACGGCTGGGTATTAGCGGTAAATACAGTTGAGAACGAACCATTTACCGCACTCCAGATAGTAACACTCAAAGTCTGCCCAAATTCTATCACTATCTCTTTACTTGAACTAAAGCCATTACCCGCCACACTAATCGGTGTACCTACTGTTCCAAAGTCAGGTGTGTATAAAAATACTTTATGGAGAATCTTGCACGAGATTGTAGCTGGCCAGGAAGATATAAGTCCTGTAGCCATAACCGTAGTCGTGCCATAAGGTTGAGCATCAATGGTAAATGTGGTGCTGAATGAACCATAGGTATTGGCTGTTACTGTAGTTATCGTCTTGTTTGTGCCAAAATCTATCCCCACCAACTCACTGCTACTAAATCCATCACCGGTCAAGGTTACTACTGTCCCTACCGTTCCTTCTGTCGGCGTGATAGCGGTCAGATGTGTCAAAATACGATAAATATATCGTTCTGAGAAAACACCGCTACTCATACCCACTGCCTTGATAGAGGTTGTGCCGTAAGGTTGTGTATTTACGGTGAATTTCACGCTAAAGCTACCCTGAGCATAAGTCGAGGTAGTGACAACCGTTGGTGATGAACCAAAGATAATATGCACTAACTCACTGGCACCAAAGCCATTACCTCGCACCGTCACAAAACTCCCTACTGTGCCTGAAGTTGGAGTAATGGAGAAGACATACGCATTTATCGCTACCGTGCCTTTAGCAAATACCCCTGGTAATCCAAAAGCCTGAATAGTGGTAATCCCACGCGGCTGGGTATCTATTGTAAAGGTAGTAGTGAAACTACCCTCGGCATAGGTTGATGTCTGTTGAATCGTTGGAGTAATCCCAAAGGCTACACGAATAAGTGTGCTGGCATTAAACCCATTTCCTCTGATAGTAATGATTGTCCCTACACTTCCTTCGGTAGGACTGATATAAATAATATTCGGCAGGATAGTAAATGTGCCTTCTTTATTTGCAGAACCACTTGAAGCCTTAATGGTGGTTATTCCCCAGCTCTGTGTATCTACCGTAAAGGTAGTTGAGAAACTACCTTCTGCATAAGTTGATGTCAGACGAATATCTGTTTTGTTGCCAAAGTTGATACTAATAGTTGTCGAAGCCTCAAATCCATTGCCAGTAATGGTAATGGTTGTTCCCACCGTTCCTTCTGTCGGCGTAATCAAGGTAATATTAGGCAGGATAGTAAATGTGCCAGAAGCATCTTCACTACCGTGTGCCTTAATTGTCTTCACAGAGTATGGTTGAGTATCTACCGTAAATGTGGTTGTCCAGCTACCTTCTGCATAAGTAGAAGTAGATTGAATACTTGCAGTTCTCCCAAAATCTATCCAGATGGCCTTTGATGCCCCAAAACCATTACCTCTCAAGGTAACTATTGTTCCCACTGTCCCTGTCTTTGGACTAATCTGAATAATGTTTGGCGTAATTGCAATCGTGCCACAATCAGACTCATCGCCATGAGCAACAACCGTAGTTATGCCAAAAGGCTGGGTATCAATGGTAAATGTGGTGGTGAACGACCCACACCCTTCACTGGAAACCTGTTGAATGGTGATGGTGGTGCCAAAATCTATCTTGATTGTCTTTGAAGCACCATAACCATTACCGCTGATAGTGATAATCGTTCCTACCGTTCCTTCAATTGGTGATAAATAAATAATCCTTGATTTAATAAAGAATGTCTTTTCTGCCTGGGTGACAGTTCCATAGCCAGTAACAGTTGTGCTACCATAGGGCTGGGTATCAATAGTAAAGGTGGTGGTGAAACTACCCTCGATAGATGTCTGTGTAGTCTGGATAGTTGGGCTTCTACCAAATCCTATACAAATATCTTCATTTGCCTTAAACCCATCACCTCTAACCGTAACTACAATTCCAACCGTTCCTTCAGATGGCGTAACATAAACAATATTAGGTTTAATTAATACCTCAAGGTTCTCTGCCCCAAATCCTGATGAGCACCCGGTTGCTTTGACAGTGGTCGAACCATACGGTTGGGTATCAATGGTAAATGTTGTTGTCCAGCTACCTTCTGCAACCGCAGAGACTACAGTAATCGTTTGTTTTGAACCAAAATCTATTCTCACTAATTCATTTGCCTGATACCCACCACCGCGCAAGGTTACGATTGTCCCAACCGTGCCTTGCATTGGAGTAACTGAAACCAATCCTGGCGTAATACGGAAGGTAACTGTAGCTACCTGTTGCCATGTAAATATACCCACCGCAGTAATCGTTGTTGTCCCTAAACTTTGAGTATCAATGGTAAATGTAGTGGTAAATGACCCATAGGCTTCAGTTGAAATAATGGTAATAGTCTTTGTATTGCCAAAGTGGATGTGTATCCCTTCAGTTGCCCCAAAACCATTACCGCTAACCGTAACTATACTTCCTACCGTCCCGGATAGTGGGGTAACCAATATAATATTTGGTTTAATGGTAAAGCTATTTGTCGCACTTACTAACTCACCATCTATCGTCTCAAAAGCAGTAATAGTTGTAGTTCCGTAAGGTTGTGTAGTAATAGTAAAGGTGGTAGTGAAGGAACCGTAGGCAGTTGTAGATACTGTTCTCAGATTAAGTGTTGTGCCAAAATCAAGTTGCACCGTAGTAGCACTTCCGTAACCATTACCCCTAACCGTAACAATTGTCCCTACTGTTCCCTCTGTAGGTGTAACCGCAAAGATAGCCGGCAGTATCTTGAATACCTTAGTTGCTACTTCTGGCAATCTACCCCGACCGGTAATTGTAGTTGTCCCAAACCGTTGTGTATTAATGGTAAAGATAACCGTAAAGCTACCACTTATATTCGCTGATACCTGAACAATGGTAGGTGTAGTGCCAAATGTTATGCTCACCGTTTCAGAAGATGAGAATCCGGTTGCTTTTATCGTAACAACTGTTCCCACTGTGCCTGAAGTAGGTGTTAATAACCAAATTTCAGGCAGAATATAGAAAGTACTTGTTGCCCTATTGCCATATCCCTGTCCATATTCAATTGCTACGATAGTCGTAGTTCCTGCTGGTTGCGTATCAATAGTAAAACTCCGTGTGAATGTTCCATTAATCGTAGTCGTTGTTGTAGGGGCATTAGTTTCATCGGTCATAGTCGTGCCAAAGGTAACAAATATATTTGTAGTTGCCAGGAATCCATCACCAAGGACCGTTATCAGTGTTCCCACTGTTCCTCTGGTGGGAGTTACTAAGCAAATATTGGGTAATATGGTAAATGTCTGTGTTCCTATCTGATTATTAGATAATGTTCCTGTGCCTACGATTAATTTACCATCTCTTGTCTGGGCATTAACTGTAAACACACCGGTCAATGTCCCCCTTAATTCACCTGCGGTTATGGTTGCAATATTTTGAGTGCTACCAAAACTTATTTGAACCTTATCATTTTTAGCATAACCATTGCCATAAAGTGTAACAATAGTCCCTACCGTTCCTTGAGTAGGTGAAACTTGATATAATTTAGCCACGATACAGAAGGTATTGGTAGCCGCACGATGTTCTGTTGGAGCATTCTGTCCCACCACCACAATAGTCGGAGTCCCATAAGCCTGGGTATCTACCGTAAATGTAGTATCAAATGAACCATTCCCTGAAGAAGTAGTCCAGCCAATACTCGTATACATACCAAATTCTATCTTAATTAGTTCACTGGCACCATAACCATTCCCTTTCACTGTTACTTGTGAACCAACTGTCCCAGAAGTAGGTTGTATTTCAGTAATATTTGAAATAATATTAAATGTCCCAAAGGCTGAATCTGAAATAGGCGGAGTCCAAACGGTAATAGTTGTTATTCCATACGGTTGAGCATCAATCTTAAATACAGATGTAAATGTCCCCTCTCCAGTAGTATCTACTCCACTTTCTATAGAAATAGTTCTGTGATTACCAAAGTCAATCTGTATCCCCATTATAGGTCCATATCCTGTCCCACTTACTGTTACCGAAATTCCCACTGTCCCAAAGGGAGGTGAAACAAGTATAATATTAGGCATAATCTTAAACTTACCCACATCTTGTCGCTGAGTTCTTATACCATATACTCTGACCGTATGAGTGCCATAATATTGAGTATTTACTGTCCAGGTAGTTGAAAATGTTCCGTTTTCACTGGTAGTTACCTGTGTAATAGTAGAGGTATCTCCAAAATCAATCTGTATTAATTCACTGCCACCATATCCATCACCTGTCACAGTAACTAAACTACCCACTGTCCCAAATGTAGGAGTAACTGAAGTAATATGGACATCTATACGGAATTCCCAATTATCCTTCACAGAACTATGTCCTGATGAATCTATGGCAGTAATACTCTTTGTCCCAAAAACCTGAGTATCCACTGTCCAGGTAGTAGAGAAACTCCCTTCTGCATAGGTTGAGGTAGTAGTTATTGTTTGATTAGCACCAAAGATAATACGAACTAATCCTGTAGATTCATAACCATTACCTCTAATAGTAACAATAGAACCTACTGTCCCACAAAGTGGAGTAACATTAGTTACATTGGCTAATATAGTAAAGGTTCCATAAGAATTATTCTCACCAAGATCAGGCGTATATCCATCTTTATGTCCTACTGCTTGAATAGTCGTTATTCCATACGGCTGGGTATTAATCTGAAAATCAAACATAAAGCTACCTGAAGAAGTAGTAGTAGTTCCAGGAGGAATATTTAATGTCTTGCCAAAATAAATGTAAATGTTAGAAAGAGGAGAATAATAACCATTACCATATACGGTTACCAAACTACCCACTGTCCCTTGAGCAGGTGTAACTAAAGTAAGTTTATGGGTTATCTTAAATGATGTATCTGTAGCAGTGGCATTAGATAGCACTCCTACGACTAAAATAGTGGTTATACCCCAGGGTTGTGTATCTACAGTAAATGTAGTCGTCCATGAACCGGCTGACTCGGCACTAATGATAGTAATTGTCGGATTTGTTCCAAAGGCTATCCGAATTAATTCTGATGCCTGGTAACCAATACCTCTTATCGTTACCATTGACCCAACTGTCCCTTCTTTTGGTGTAACTAAAACAATACTTGTCTTGACATAGAAAGATGCGATGGCAAAGGTAATCCTATCAGTAGCCGTAATCGTATTAGAACCATAAGGTTGTGTATCTACTGTAAAGATGCAGGTAAATGTTCCCAGACTACTACTACTTACGGTCATAATAGTCTTAGTTGTTCCAAAATCTATCTGAATCAATTCTGATGCACTAAAACCATTACCAGTAATAGTAACTCCTGTACCTATTGTTCCATCCGATGGATATACTGAAGTAATTTTACCAATAATACCAAATATATTTTCTGCTAATTGTGTAGCTTCAGATATTGATTGAACAGTAATAGTAGTAGTCCCTGCTGATTGGGTTAAAATAGTAAATACAGCACTAAATGTACCTGCAAGAGAAGGATTGTCCTTATAAATTACAATTCTATTATAGGTAGGCTCAAAACCAGGCAATGCCGCTGATATTGGAATTGTCCGCAGGTTACCAAAATGAATAACTAATTTATTATCTGCCGTAGCTAAAGGATTACTCTTTCTATATCCATCACCCCAAATAGTAACCACACTTCCAATCGTCCCTGATGTAGGGCTTACCTGCCATATTCTTGGAATTATGCAGAAGGTTTGAGTATGTGCCGCCCCTGACATATCCGAAGTAATAATAATATGTTGCGTCCCAAAAAGTTGAGTATCTGCTGTAAAGGTAACTGAAAAACTACCGCAGGCATCTGTTGAAGTCTGACTAATAGTAGAAGTTGTTCCAAATTTTATATAAATACCTTCAGTTTGTGCAAAACCGTTACCCGTAATGGTAATCAAAGTACTCACTATGCCACTGGTAGGTGTAGAAAGTGTAATATCTGATTTAATAAAGAATGTAGAAGTCGCTATTTTACCGCTATTCAAACCAGTGACAACAATAGTCGTTGCACCATAGGGTTGAGTATCAATACTAAAGGTAGTTGAAAATGACCCGGAGGGAGTCGTCGTAGCATACGATACCGTCTGCGTGGTACCAAACTTAATATGTATCTGTTCGGTAATTCCAAATCCTGTCCCAATTATAGTAACTTTTGTATTTACAGTCCCGGTATCAGGTGTAACTAAATGAATATTAGGTAAGAGATTATAAGTGCCTGTATTTTCTACTACTGAACAACTCAAATCTTGTGCCTTAATCGTCTTAATACCATAAGGTTGGGTATTAACCGTAAAGGTAGTGCTAAATGAACCTTGTGCCGCAGAGGTAATGGTAGTAATAGAAGGAGTTGTCCCAAAATGAATATAGATAAGGTGTGTCGCCCCAAACCCATTCCCGGCTACGGTAACAATACTACCTACTGTCCCGGAAGTTGGAGTAATCGAGAAGATATTTGGTTGGATAACAAATATCCTTTCTTCTGCAGAGATATTCGATTTAATATCCGTAGCCTTAACAGTCGTGCTACCATAAGGTTGAGTATTAATAGTAAAGGTTGTAGTAAATGACCCGGTGAAAGATGCACTCGCAGTAGTAATAGTATTTGTAGTTCCAAACTTTATTCGCACCCGCTCATTAGCAGTAAATCCAGAACCTTGTATAGTAACTATTGTCCCTACTGAACCTCTCGTTGGCGTTATATCTACTATATATGGAATTATCCTAAAGAATATCGTTTGTGTTCCTACTGGAGTAGATGCGATAGCAAGGATAGTTGCAGTTCCTAACGGCTGTGTATCTACGGTAAAGGTAATGGTGAAACTACCTAATATATCTGTTGAGGTAAGAACTATACTGGGAGTCGTCCCAAAATCAATCTGAATATTCTTTGTTGCCTCATAACCATCACCATATAATGTTACTACCATCCCTACAGAACCTTCAGTAGGTGTAACCCAGGTATGTGGTTTAATGACGAATTTCTCTTCGGCAAAGATAAGAGTTTGACTGGCTATTACACTTATAGTTCCATAAGGTTGAGTTTCTAACTTATGTATCTGGTCCGCCGGAAAACTACCATCAGAATTCATTAAAAATGCATCAGCATAATAAGAAGTTATACCTAAAACAATCCAACTTACTTGACCACCACCAAATCCATTACCATTTACAGTAATCATCCTTCCAATTGTTCCTTCAGTTGGCGTAACTAAGAATAGATGTGGCAGGATACCAAAGCTACTTGTAGCCTCGATATTTGAATCTGTTGTATCCCTGGCAGTAATAGTAAATGTCCCAAACGGCTGAATCGGTGCTGTAAATGTCGTTGAGAATGAACCATAAGCAGTCACCGAATTTGTTCCTAACTCTATAGTTTGTGGATTATTGTTTATACTCACCCCTGCCCAGGTTATCTGCACATAACTCCCTGTCCCAAAGCCATTACCCGCAACAGTAACTATCGTCCCTACCGTCCCTTGTGCTGGAGTTACTTGATAGATATTGGGCAGAATAGTAAATGGCCTTGATGTTGAGATAGGATTGCCCTGATATGCTGTCACTGTCGTTGTCCCGTAAGGTTGGGTATCTACGGTAAATGTGGTTGAGAAACTACCTTCGGCATAGGTTGAGGTCAGGGTCAAAGTCGGTGTTGTGCCAAAGATAATGCGGATGGATTGACTTGCACCATAGCCATTACCAGCAATAGTAACGATACTCCCTACTGTGCCTGATGTTGGTGTCAATGCAATAATCGTCTGCAATATCCTCACTGTCAGGTTATCTGCCACCCCTTGTGAACTACAACCTGTTGCCCGGACAGTTGTCGTGCCGTACGGTTGCGTATCAATCGTAAATGTCGTGGTAAAGCTACCTTGAGAATCAGCCGAAACCGTAGTAATACTTATCGTCCTACCAAAATCAACCCTGACTAATTCATTTTCTTTGTAACCAATACCGCGTAAAGTAACAATTGTGCCTACCGTCCCTTCGCTGGGCGTAACTGAGTCTAACTGCGGGCTAATGACAAAGTAGGTTTGTGTAGCGGCTTGCGTCTGCATACCAACCGCTAAGACAGTCGTTGTCCCCAGTGGTTGAGTATTTACCGTGAATGTGGTTGAGAACGACCCAAAGGCAGTTGAAGTAACTTTTGTAATCGTCCTGGTAGTGCCAAATAGTATATGTATTGACTCACTTGCCCCGTAGCCATTACCAGAAACCGTAACAATCCGCCCTATTGTTCCACTCATTGGGATGGGAGCAAATATCTGCGGCAATATCTTAAATGTCCTGGTAGCAGAGTCTAATCTGCCATATCCGGTAATCGTGGTAGTACCGTAAGGTTGGGTATTGATAGTAAATCTTGTGCTGAAACTACCATTGACATTGGCGGAAACCTGAGTAATAGTTGGTGTTGTGCCAAATGCTATCCTCACCGTCTCAGATGATGAATATCCGGTTGCCTCAATAGTGATTATCGTGCCTACCGTTCCCTGAAGTGGACTTACAAACCAGATTTGAGGTAGGATGTAGAAGGTACTTGTTGCCCTCCCACCAAGACCTGTAGGATATTCAATCGCTACTATAGTCCTCGTCCCTGCGGGTTGAGTATCAACAGTAAAGTATTTTGTAAATTCCCCTGAAATGGTAGTCGTCCCGCGTAGATCTATGTCGTCATAACTTGTTCTACTTGTTCCAAAGGTAACATAAATCTCTACTGATGCTCTATATCCATTGCCTTGAATAGTTATTCTTGTCCCAACCGTTCCAGTATTAGGTGATACTGAATAGACATTAGGTAAAATCCTGAATGTTTGTGTTCCTATCTGATGAGATATAGTTCCTGTCCCAACCACTAATTTATCATCAGGCACATCTCTTGGTTGTGTATTAACCGTAAATACACCTGTTAATGTCCCTGTTAATCCATTTGCAGTTAAAGTAGCAATATTTTGAGTGCTACCAAAACTTATCTGAACTGGCTCAGCTTTAGCATAACCATTCCCATAAAGTGTAACCTTAGTTCCTACCGTCCCTGCAGTAGGTGAAATTTGATATAATTTGGCGGTGATACAGAAATCGGTGGTATTAGTGGCACGATGTTCTGCTGGAAGATTAGTGCCTATAGCAACAATAGTAGTTGAACCATACGCCTGTGTATCAACAGTAAATGTCCCTACAAATGAACCATCTGCCAAAGATGTTATTACCCCAATACTCGTATGCATACCAAATTGTATTGTAATTGGTTCAGTCGCACCATAACCATCTCCTTTAACTGTTACTTGTGACCCAACTGTCCCATAATTAGGAGTAACCTCTCTAATTCTTGAGGTAATGGCAAAAGTCCCTATAGATGATACAGGATTATTAACACCTCTTGCTGTTATTGTAGTGATTCCATAAGGTTGAGTGGTAATGACAAAGGTAAGAGTAAAACTACCCTTATTATCTGTATTCGGGTCAAAAGGTTCTGTAACTACTGTTCTTTGTGTCCCAAAATCAATCTTTATTCTCTCTAAACCGTCAGGATAACCATTACCTTTTACTGTTATGGTAGTCCCGACTGTGCCTTTTTGAGGACTAATGTAGATAATATTAGGCATAATCTTAAACTCATCTGTATCTTCCCGCTGTTTATTTATGCCATACGCCCTAACCGTATGAGTTCCATAATGTTGAGTATCTACTGTCCATGTAATTGAAAATGTCCCTCTGCCACTGGTACTTATTTGAGTAATAGTCGCGGTACTTCCAAAATCAATCTGAATTAATTCACTTCCACCATATCCATCACCGGTTACAGTAACCAAACTTCCAACTGTCCCTGATTTAGGAGTAACTAAAGTAATATGAACATCTATTCTATATGTCCCCTCTACCTCTGCATGATGTCCTGATGTATCTACCGCAGTTATTGTCTTGGTACCAAAACTCTGTGTATCTACGGTAAATGTAGTTGCGAAACTACCCATAGGACTTGCAGTTATAGTTGTAATAGTCAAATTATTCCCAAATTCTATTCTTACACTCTGACTTGCTCCAAATCCCTCACCTGTAATAGTAACAAAAGAACCTACTGTACCGAATAATGGCGTAAGGCTACTTATATTAGCTAATATAGTAAATGTCCCATAAGAATTTGGTCCTATTAAATGACCCAAAACATCATTTTTACCACGAGCCTGAACAGTAATTATCCCATAAGGTTGAGTATCAACAGTAAAGGTAATGGCAAATGTCCCCATTCCATTAGAATTACCTGTAACAATTGGAGATGAGTCAGAATCTTTATTCCCAAAACCAATCCGCATATCACAGGTCGGATAATAACCATTACCAAACACCGTTACCCGACTCCCTACTGTTCCAGAAAGAGGTGAAACAATAGTAAGTTTATGAGTTATCGTAAATGTAGCTGTAGCAGTGGCATTAGAATTCATCCCCACAGCAAGAATAGTAGTATTACCATACGGTTGAGTATCTATGGTAAAGGTAGTAGTGAAACTCCCTTCTGCTACTGCACTAACAGTAGTAATAGTATTATTATTACCAAAGGCTATCCGAATTAATTCTGATGCCTGATACCCTACGCCTCGAATAGTAACAATAGTTCCCACAGTTCCTGTCTGTGGTGAAGGAGCTGTAATACTTGTCTTAATATAGAAAGAAGCCGTAGCAGAGGCAATTCTACCTTGAGCAATAATAGTAGTTGCACCTACCGGTTGAGTATCTACTGTAAAGGTACAACTAAATGTCCCAACATTACTACTACTTACTGTGGCTATAGTCCTGGTTGTCCCAAAATCTATCCTGATTAACTCTGAGGCACTAAATCCATCACCCGTAACTGTTACTACCCAACCTACAGTTCCATCTTGAGGATTAACAAAGGTAATATTACCCGTAATAACAAATATATTTTCGCTATATTCCTTCTCTGCCCTGTATGATTGCACAGCAACCGTAGTTGTGCCTGCTGGTTGAGGTGAAGTAATGGTAAAGATAGCAGTAAATGTTCCAGAATCAGATGGATTTATCATCCCAGACACCAATCCCAGCGGTTCTGCCGCAGAAATGGTAATTGTTCTAATTGTTCCAAAATGAATGACTAAATAATTCGGATTCGGCCAAACTTGCTTACTATATCCATCTCCTCGTATAGTTACTACCGTACCTATACTTCCCCAGGTAGGACTTACATAATGTATTCGCGGTAACACCATAAACTTTCTTGTAAATGATTGACTAAAGGTTAATCCTTTAATCGTAATGGTATGTGTGCCATAAATCTGGGTATCAACACTAAAGGTAAGTGTCCATGACCCACAAGTCTCTGCTGAAACCTGTGCAATAGTTGTCGTCCTGCCAAAATCTATAGAGATTGTCTCAGATGTCCCAAAACCATTACCTCGTATAGTTATACAGGTATTTTCTATTACCCCAGTAGTGGGTGTAAGTAAAATAATATCAGGCTCAATAAAGAATGTAGAAGTCGCTACTTTACCACTACTCAAACCACCTGCCACAATAGTTGTTGCACCATAAGGTTGAGTATCAATGGTAAAGGTAGTCGTCCATGACCCGGAGATAGTTGTCGTAGCATACGATACCGTCTGCGTGGTACCAAACTTAATATGTATCTGTTCGGTAATTCCAAATCCTGTCCCAATTATAGTCACCCTTGTATTAACACTGCCATTATCAGGTGTAACTGAATGAATATTAGGTAAAAGATTATAAGTACCTGTATTTTCTACTACTGAACAACTCAAATCTTGTGCCTTAATCGTCTTAATACCATAGGGTTGTGTATTAACCGTAAAGGTAGTGCTAAATGAACCCTGTGCCGCAGAGGTAATGGTAGTAATAGAAGGAGTGTTCCCAAAATGAATATAGATAAGGTGTGTCGCCCCAAACCCATTCCCGGCTACAGTAACAATACTACCTACTGTCCCTGAAGTCGGTGTAATTGAGAAAATAGCTGGTTGGATAACAAATATCTTTACCTCTGCAGAGGTATTCGATTTAATATCCGTAGCCCTCACCGTCGTGCTACCATAAGGTTGAGTATTAACAGTAAAGGTTGTCGTAAATGACCCTATGGAAGATGCACTCACAGTAGTTATAGTATTGGTATTCCCAAAACTTATCCTGACTTTTTCATTGGCAGTAAATCCAGAACCTGTAATAGTAATTACACTGCCTACTGTGCCAAAGGAAGGAGTAACTTCCACTATCTGAGGTATGATATCAAAGAACGCAGTAGTTGTCCCTGCCTCTAAATCTATTGCCAGAATAGTAACGCTTCCTAATGGTTGAGTATCCACGGTAAAACTAATAGTAAAACTACCATAATCATTAGTAGTAGCAAGAGTTATACTCTGAGTTGTCCCAAAATCAATCTGAATACTCCTTGTTGCCCTATAACCATTACCAAATACCGTCACCTGACTACCTACTGTCCCTGATAAAGGATTCACACCTGTAATATTTGGTAGAATAGAGAATGTACTGGTAGCATATAAACCAGTCGTCTGGGTTGCCATTACAGTTACAGTCCCATAAGGTTGACTCCTTATATTATTACTCCAAACATTTTGGAAACTGCCGTCTGATTGCATCGCAACTCCTTCCGTTACAGGATTATACAAGACAATTCCAATCTTAACATTAGCAGAATAATTACCATCAAATCCATTCCCATTGATACTAATAGTTGTTCCGATTGTCCCTCTTGTTGGAGTAACTAAGAATAGATATGGGAAGATAGTAAAGCTCCGGGTAGCACAAACACCTGAAATACTGGTATCTGTTGCCATAACGATGTGACTTCCCCGTACTTGAACGGGTGCGGTAAAGGTAGTGGAGAATGAGCCAAAGGGACTAACAGGAGTTGTAGTGCGGTAGATTGTGCCAAAGTCTATATTGACACCAATACTTCCTGTCCCAAACCCATTACCTGCAATAGTAATTACTGTCCCAACAGAACCCTGATTAGGTGTTAATTCAATAAGATTAGGCAAAATAGTAAATGTTGCCTCTCGTGAAATAGGATTACCTTGATAAGCAATAACCGTCGTTAGACCGTAAGGTTGGGTATTAACAGTAAATGTGGTTGAGAATGACCCATTGGCATAAGTTGAAGTAGTATGCAATGTAGGTGTTGTGCCAAAGATAATGCGGATTGATTGTGTCGCACCATAACCATTACCCACTATGGTAACTATAGAACCAACTGTGCCTGATGTAGGTGTAAATAAAACAATGTTTGGTAATATCCTGATACTCAGGTTATCTGCCCAAAGACCTGAGGCAATCCCTCTGGCCTTAATCGTGGTTGTCCCATAAGGTTGAGTATCAATGGTAAATGTCGTCGTCCAACTACCATCAATCGTAGCAGATACCGTAGTAATCGTTCGCGTCGTTCCAAAATCTATCTGCACTAATTCTGATGCCTGATACCCAACTCCGCGCAAGGTGACGACGGTCCCTACCGTTCCTTCACTTGGAGTGATTGAGTCAAGTTGTGGTTTAATCACAAATAAGTTAGAGGCAGATGCCCCTGTTCTTGTGCCTACCGCAACAATCGTTGTTGTCCCCAAAGATTGCGTATCTACTGTCCATGTAGTTGAGAACGACCCAAAAGCAGTAGAAAGTGTCCGGGTAATAGTGGGTGTTGTCCCAAATTGAATACAAATCCACTCGGTTGCTCCATAACCATTACCATAAACAGCTACTACCTGACCTACTGTCCCGGATGCAAGCACAGGTTCAAAGACCTGCGGCAGTATCTTGAATGTATTAGTCGCTGGCTCTAATTTGCCATAACCGGTAATCGTAGTAGAACCATACGGTTGTGTATCAACAGTAAATGTAACCGTAAATGTTCCATCAGCATAGGTTGAGACAGTAGTAATGGTTCTTGTCGTCCCAAAATCTATCCTGACCGACTCTGTGCCACCAAACCCATCTGCCTTAATGGTTACTACTGTCCCTACTGTTCCTGAAGTTGGACTAACAGAATAAATATGTGACAGGATATAGAATGTTGTTTCCTTCTCATTCACCTCACCATCTTCCTCGGCAATAATAGTTGTAGTTCCTTGCGGTTGACTATCCACTGTATAATTATAGACAAAATTACCACTTAAAGTAGTAACAGTAGCCTTATCTCCACCTGCTATCCGTTTCGTACCAAAAGATATCAATATATTGACTGAAGGGTTATATCCTGTTCCAATAATACTTATTAATGTTCCTACACTACCTCGTGATGGAGTAACCCAGAGATTAGGTTGAATAATAAACTGTCTATTTATATCTTGTTGTTCAAAGGCAGAATCATTAACCGCGATAATCGTTGTCGTGCCATATTTTTGAGTATCTACGGTAAATGTTATGGTAAATGTCCCTGTTGAACTGGTAGTAACCTGGGTAATCGTCCTTGCCGTCCCAAATTCTATCCGCACCTGGACACTGGCACCATAACCATCACCGGTAACCGTTACAAGAATACCTACTGTGCCTGTGGTAGGCGTAATTTGAGTGATATTTGAGGTGATATTGAATGTTCCGCTATGCGGTTCCTTTGAAGTATTACCATAGGCAGTAATAGTAGTAATCCCGTAAGGTTGAGTATTAACAGTAAATGTGGCTGAAAAAGTGCCCTTACTCGTAGCAGTCGAATAGGTAATCGTAGTTAATTTACCAAATAGAATCTGAATTCCTTCATTCATCCCATAGCCATTACCATAGATAGTCACTATCGTGCCTACATTACCAAATTGAGGTGTTACTTGATAGATATTCCCAAGAACCTTAAAATATGCTAATGCAGATTCATTAGGTGGATATGGATTAGATGCCGTTATAGTAGTTGTCCCATAAGGTTCTTGATTAATGAGTGCAATTTGATCGCTAAAAGTTCCGTCTATTGTAGTTGTTCCACTAATTGAAATTTGATAAGTAGAACCAAAATATATACTTATATATGCTCCTCCTGAATAACCATTACCGCTTATAGTTACCGTAGTCCCAATTGAACCTGAACTTGGGGTTAACTCAATAATATTAGGAGAGATAGTAAATGTGCCTTCATCATAACTTGAGTTTCTACCAGAGGCAACAATTGTCTTTTGCCCAACACTTTGTGTATCAACTGTAAAGGTAATGGTAAATGTCCCTTTATTATGAGCAGAGGTAGTAGTTATAGTATTGGATTTACCAAAATCTATACGAATATCATCTAACTCTCCATAACCAGTTCCTTTAATCGTAACTATTGTGCCGACACTACCGGTGGTTGGAGATAAAAAGATAATGTCGGGTATTATCTTAAATTCTGCAGTACTTGACCCATCACGACTAAGTCCGGTAGCTAAAACAGTCTTACTCCCATAAGTCTGAGTATCAATAGTAAAAGTAACATTAAACTTAGCATATACATTATCCGTCGTAGCCAGAGCAATGCTTCTGGTAACACCAAAGTCAATTCTGACCTCTTCACTGGCACCATAGCCATGCCCTTCTACCGTAACTATAAATCCAACTGTTCCATAAACAGCTGGCTGAACGATAATATTTGGTTGCAGGATAAAGTAATCAATATCTGTTATATAGGTATAACCTAAATTTGTGGCTTTAATCGTGACCGTCCCCATAGGATAATCAATCATCGTCATATTTGGAGAGACAAAGAGATCATAAGAAATCGTAAAACTTCCCCCTCCACTACTCATAATAAATCCTCTACCTGGTCCATTATCACCAAAATCAATTCTTACATCACAAGTTGCACGAAATCCATTTCCCATAACCGTCATCTTAGTTCCTACTGTTCCAGAAGATGGTGAAACTAATGTTATATTAGGTAAAATCTTAAAATTACCATATGCCATAGTATTAGAATTACTACCAATAGCTTTAATCTGTGTATCTCCATAAGGTTGGGTATCAATACTAAACATAGAGGTAAATGCACCTGCCGCGTCTGTACTAACCATAGTAATAGTCTTATTAGTTCCAAATAAGATAGAGACCATTTCTGTAGAGCCATAACCATCCCCACGCACCGTAACAAGAGTTCCAACAATTCCTTCTGGAGGTGAAATTAAAGTAAGTTGTCCAACTATGCAGTAGAATGATATATCCGTAGCACCTGTCGATGAGCCAATAGCAGTAATGGTGACACTACCGTATGTTTGTGCGATAACCGTGAACACCCCGGTAAATTGTCCTTTCTCATTGGTAGTAGTAGTAGTTACGGTTGTATCTTTACCAAAAATAATATGGACTTCCTCAGAACTTCCATAACCATTTCCTGTCACGGTCACTATCTTTCCTACTGAACCTTGTGATGGATTTACGGAAGTTATCTTCCCTAAAATAAAGAATGTCCATCTATTATCTTCCTTGCCATAAAGTTGTCCTTCAACATAGACAGTCTTTGTTCCATAAGGTTGGGTATCGACTGCAAATGTAGTTGAAAATGTTCCATCACCACTTGCAGGAATAGTTATTGTCAAACCAACCCCAAATACAATCCTTATCTCCTCACCATTTCCAAACCCATCACCTCGAACATTAACACTACTTCCTACTATCCCTCGTATTGGAGTTACCTCTACTACCTGAACTAATATCTTAAATTCTTTATTAGCAAATTTATTCAAATCATTAAATTGAATGCCCGTAACTGTCTTACTCCCATAATGTTGTGTATCAACAGTAAAGGTAAGGGTAAATGTGCCATCGCTATTAGTTGATATTTGGGTAATAGTGGGTGTTTTACCAAAGGCAATCCGAATACCCGTTGTGGCATCAAATCCAGTACCAATAACGGTAATTATTGTCCCAACTGTTCCTGATATAGGTGTAATAATAATCTCAGGAATAATCTTAAAGGAGGTTAATAAACTTGAAGTTGCTCGTTCTTGAGAGGTTAGACCAACGGCTATAATAGTGGTTGTTCCATAAGGTTGAGAATTTATCGTAAAGGTAACTGCAAATGTCCCCATATCTGTAGAAGTAACAGTAGTTATAGTCATTGTTGTTCCAAAATGAATATGCACACTCTCTGAAGCATCAAATCCATTACCTTTTACTATTACCGAAACCCCAACTGTTCCTGTCTGAGGATAAAGATATATAATTTCACCTTTAATATAGAAATAATTATCTATTGCATCACCCCCATCAAAATCCGTTGCTCCAACAGTTGTAATCCCCGCCGGTTGGATATCAACTGTAAATGTATAACTAAATGTCCCATTTATATTTGGTAGAGGTCTTGAATATTGTGACGCTAAATGAATTACTTTCCCAAATTTAATCTCAACTTCTTTTGAGACACTAAATCCATTACCTTCTATTGTCACCCAGCTACCTACTGTGCCAGATGAAGGAGTAACTAAAATAACTTTTGGTATAATCCTGAATAATCTATAACTATATGTATCATATTCTATCTCAGTAACACTAGTGGTAGCTACTTGTGATGTTCTGGTTCCTCTAGCAGTAATGGTGGTGATAAAATTCCAGGCTTGGGTATCTACTGTAAATGCTACCTGGAATTTACCCCTATAATCTGTTGAACTAAAGGCAATAGTTGGATGAGTGCCAAAATTTACCTCAATATTTTCTGTCTTACCAAAGCCATTGCCATATACCGTAATCAATGTGCCAACACTACCTTTGTTTGGCGAAACTCGATAAATAGCCGGGACAATAGTAAATGTCCCTCTACTCTCCGCTCCTGTATTTACATCTCTGGCAACAACCGTAGTTCTCCCATAAGGTTGGGTATCTACGGTAAATGTAACCGAGAAACTACCACCAAACTCACTGGCAGTAGTAGCGGTAATAGTCATCGTCGTGCCAAATTGTATTTCTACACGGCCATTAAGACTATAACCACTACCATTCACCGTGACCATAGTTCCAACACTGCCGGTAACGGGTGTAATTGAATCAATCACCGCTAAGACACCAAAGTGCTTGACCGCTTCTGTCCTACTTGTTTGACCAATAGCAGTAATAGTTCTCGTTCCAGACTGGGTATCAACCGTAAAGGTAGTAGTAAATGAACCATACCAATTTGAAAATGTCGTAGTAATAGTCTTTGTCGTGCCAAAATGAACATAAATTTCCTCTGAGACATAATAACCATTACCATGAATAGTGATGATAGTTCCAACGGTTGCCTGTTGTGGCGTGACCCACTCTACTTGCGGGTTGATTTTAAACAGGAAGAAAGAATCTACATCATTAGCACTATGTGGTGCATCTCCATATCCTGTAGTAGTTGTTGTTCCCCAGGGTTGAGTATCAACACTAAATGTCGCAGAGAAGGTACCTGATAAATTAGTTGATGTAACAGCCACGGTAGTAACTCTACCAAACTTTATCCGAATCGTCTCTGTAGCTTTATATCCTGTCCCTCGAACGGTTACTACCGACCCCACCGTGCCACTACCTGGCTCTACCCAAAGATTAGAAGTAATACGCAAACTACTGGTAGCAGGAAGTTTTAAGGTAAAACCATAAACTACTATTGTTGTACTACCATAAGGTTGCTCATCTATATTAAACTTAGGTCTAATATTTCCATTATTATCATATACCTGGTCAAAATCAGTTATCGTAATTGATATTGTCGTTCCAAAATCTATCTTTAGTTTCTCATTTAGAGCAAACCCATTTCCCCAAACCTGTATTGACTGTCCAACTGTCCCTGTGTCAGGATCTACCATGGTAATATTAGGCAGAATAAAGAAGCTGCTCCCTGTCGCTATCTGTGTAGTATAACTTATAATAATCACCGTTGTTGTTCCACCTGGTTGATTTTCAACATTAAATTCTATAGTAAAAGACCCATGTTGAGTAAATGTATCACCATGATTTTGAGTAGCAGTAGTACCAAACTTAATCTGAATATTCCCATTGGCAGGATAACCATCCCCATGTATAGTAATAGTACTGCCTACTGTCCCTCGCCCAGGATTTATAAAGACAATATGTGGTAAAATCTTCAAACTATTGGTTGCTTGTTCATAGGAACTTAATCCTATTGCAACTATTGTCGTAGTTCCATACGGCTGAGTGTCAATGGTAAATTTGACTGTAAATGACCCTTCTGCTACCGAACTAACAGTAGTAATAGTAGGATTACTACCGAATTTAATGTGAATCAATTCTGATGCTTTATAACCATTACCTCGAACCGTGATAATACTACCTACCGTTCCTTCTTGTGGCATTACCTCAACAATATTTGCTTTGATATTAAAGAATTCATCATCCTGTATATTGTCAGTTTCATAGGCAATAATAGTCGTAGTCCCTGCCGGTTGTGTAGTTACGGTAAAGGTAGCATAAATTATTCCTGCATTACCTTGTGCTGTTACCCAGGTAATTGATAAAGTAATCCCAAAATGAATAGTAACAGTAGCTCCTCCATCATATCCAGCACCATCTACTTCTACTAAGCTACCAACCGTGCCAGAGGTAGGCGAAATCCATCTAATACCTGCCTTTGTTAAGAAATAGTAAATTGCTAAAGTCTGAGTCTGACTACCGGTAGCCACAATGGTCTGAGTACCAGCTGACAGAGGGACTGTAAATATCGCTGTAAATGTTCCCCATGCATTTGAGATAGATGTTGTTATCGTAGGATAAGTTCCAAAATCTATCCTTATGTTTTCAGTGGCACCAAATCCTGTTCCTGATAGCACTATCGTAGTCCCTTGAGGACCTTCAAATGGGATAGGTAAAACAGGTATAAGGTTAGCTTTTATCCTGAGACTATTAATTGTCCCATATTGAGAATTCTGACCGGTAGCGATAATAGTAGTCGTTCCATATTTTTGGCTATTAATCGTAAATGTAACAGTAAATGAACCTTCAACTTCAGAGCTAACAAATGTGATAGATAAGGTAAGCCCAAAATCTATCCTTATCTTTTCCTGTCTCCCATAACCATTACCAGAGACTGTAACTTTACTTCCTACTGTCCCCTCGGCTGGTGTAACCAAAAATACCTTTGGTAGGATAGAAAAAACGGTATTCGTAGATTGTTCACTATTAGCACCTTTACCAACAATAGTAGTTATCCCATAGGGTTGTGTGTCTATCGTAAATGTAAGTGTAAATGAACCATTGCCATTTACCGTCTTAGTGGCAATATTATTATTAGTCCCAAATTTAATCGTTATTGTTTGAGATGCAGTAAAACCATTACCTTCTATCGTAACCACACTGCCTACCGTTCCAGATATCGGGCTAACAGAGGTAATGAAAGGTTTGATGGTAAAAGTTCCTTCAGCCTCATCGGCAATACTTCCACCCTGTCCTTTTGCTTTAATCGTAGTTATACCATATCCTTGAATATCTACAGTAAATGTAACCGTAAAAGAACCAATAACATCTGAAGAAGTAACGGTAATAGTTCTGCTACTACCAAAATGTATCATAATATCCTCTATTTGAGCATAACCATTACCTGCTACCGTAACAATTATCCCTACCGTTCCTTCTTTAGGAGTAATTAAAAAGATATTGGGTATTATTTTTACCCATCCGTGTTTCTCCTCACCTTCATATATCTCAGTAGTAGCCCCAGTAGTTACACCGATTGCATGTATATTAGTATTTCCATACTTCTGTGTATCTACAGTAAATGTAGTTGAGAAAGAACCATCTGTATTGGCAGTAACCACAGCAATAGTAAGTGTATTACCAAATTTAATCCTGACTCTTTCTGAAGAACCAAAACCATTACCTTCAACAAATACACTTGCTCCAACAATCCTTTCTGGAGCTGTTTGTATCTTTGAAGGAGTAATTATCTGTGGACGAATATAGGTATATGTCCCTGCTGAAACACCCGTCCTTGTTCCATAAATAGTAATAGTAGTTGTCCCATACGGTTGTGTATTAATCGTAAAGTATGTAGTAAATGAACCAAATGGAGTAGTAAATCGTATATCTGTCGTCGTCATACTTCCTTCTGAACCAAATTCTATCCGTATAGTCTCCGACGCCCCAAAACCATTACCACTGATTATCAAACTTTGTCCTACCCAAGCATAATTCTCAATACCAGTAGGAAGGATATTTCTATTATCAATAAAAATAATATTTGGCGTAATCTTAAATGTACTCGTTGCATAAAAACCATAGATAGCATTAGATGTAAATCCTGTAGCCGTGATAGTAGTTGACCCGGCAGGTTGTGTATTTACGGTAAATCTGACACTAAATGTACCATTAGTATCTGTGGTTACAAATGTCCAACTTGGAGTCGTCCCAAAATCTACCTTCACCCGCTCTACACTACCATAACCATTACCAAAGATGGTTACAAAACTACCTACCGTGCCTGCAGTCGGGGTTACTTGATAAATAGCAGGGAGGATGGTAAATGTCTCAGTGGCTATAACACCCACGATTCCACCAAAACTCTCTATTTTAATGGTAGTAGTACCTGCTGGTTGAATATTTACAGTAAATGAAGTACTAAATTGTCCCCGTGTGCCTACTTCATCAAAACTAACAGATTTAATTTCATTATCTTTTGTACCAAAATAAATATATATATCCTGAGAAGCAGGAAATCCATTACCTTTCACTGTTACCCATGATCCTACGGTCCCTTCCTCAGGAGAAACATAATGAATTCTTGGTTGAATACTAAATGTCCCTTTAGCTAACACATCTTGAATAGAACTATATGCAACAATGGTGGTAATTCCATAAGCTTGGGTATCAATAGTAAATGTAGTAGTAAATGAACCGATGGCATCACCTGTAGTTAAGGTAACAGTTTGTGCCATCCCAAATGCAATCCTTATTCCATCTGTTGCCACAAAACCATTTCCTTTCAATGTAATAATAATTCCAACCGTACCAGACGAAGGTGAAATCAATATAATATTAGACACTATTTTATATGATTTAGTCAATTCTCTTCCACCATCATATACCTTAACAGTCTTTGTCCCATAGAATTGTGTATCCACTGTAAATGTAGTGGTAAAAGAACCACAGGCATCTGATGAAATGGTAGTAATATCCTGTTCTGCACCAAAATCAATATGTATCAACACACTTGATTTAAATCCATCTCCCTGTACTGTAACGAAACTACCCACTGTACCAGATGTTGGAGTTATGGCTATCTTACTGGTAATATTAAATGTGGCATAAGAAAAATCAGTATTACCTGTGGTTATGCCATAAGCAAGAATAGTTGTTATACCTATCGACTGGGCATTTACAGTAAATGTAACACTAAATGACCCGGCATGATTACTCGCTGTATTTGTTATAGTATGTGTGGTACCAAAATGTATGTGAATAGTCTCAGTTTGACCATAACCATCACCAAATACTGTTACAAAGGAACCAACAGTTCCAGAAGTAGGAGTAATTCTAAGAATCTTCTGAATAATCTTAAAATTAATATAATTTTCACCTTGTGTCGATAGTCCTGTAGCAATTATAGATGTAGTCCCAAATGCTTGGGTATCAATAGTAAAGGTAGTTGCAAATGTCCCATTAGCATTTGTAGTGGTAATAGTTATAGTCTTATGCCCACCAAAATCAACCTGAATTCCTTCAGTTACCCCATAACCATTACCTGTTATAGTCACAACAGTCCCTACTGTCCCAAAAGCAGGAGTAACAGATGTAACCTTCGGTTCAATAGTAAATAGCTTCTGCCTATCAAGATGAATATCATGCCCATACACATTTACAGTTCGTGTTCCTAATGGTTGAGAATCAACAGTGAAGGTAATGGAGAATGTTCCACCTGCAGCTTGGTCATTATCAGTTATCCCTGTAGAAATGACCTGGGTAATACTCTGTGTTGAACCGAAATTAACTCGAATCAATTCCGTCGTATCAAATCCATCACCACCTACTGTTACAAAACTCCCTACTGTACCCGCATCAGGAGTAATCCAAATATTAGGTAAAATAGTAAAAGTACCCCTACTTTCTTTTGAGATACCGGTAGCCTTTATTGTTTTTACCCCATATGGTTGAGTGTTTACATTAAATGTTAGTGAAAAGAATCCGTTATCATTTTCTCCTAGAAGATCATTTGCTACTCTTGAATTTTTATTCCCAAAATATATGTTAATAGGTTCATCTTTAGCACCATACCCAGTACCTTCAACAGTTACTATTATTCCAACTGTACCCAAAGAGGGTGATATTAATGAAATATTAGGAGTTATAAAGAACAATACATTAGTATTTACTCCTGAGATAACACCTGTAACTTTAATTGTCTTCCATGAATATGGTTGAATATTTATTGTAAAGGTAGTAGTGAAACTTCCTTCAGACGCTGCATTAACAACTGTAATACTCTGCTTTTTACCAAAGTCTATTCTAATTTCTTCTACTCCATATCCATTTCCCCATATAGTTACAAAAGACCCTACCGTTCCAGTATCAGGAGTAATCCAAATATTTGGCAGAATAGTAAAACTACCTATACAATACATTGAATTAGCCCCATCAACTTTAATAGTAGTAGTCCCACAAGGTTGAGTGGTAACAGTAAATGTAACACTAAATGTTCCGCTCTTATTAGTAGAGGTAGTAACCACCGTTGGAGTTGTGCCAAAGTCTATACGAATGTCATCTGTCGCTCCATAACCATTACCCGCTACCGTTACTATAGTTCCTACCGTTCCACTCTTTGGTGTAATTAAAATAATATTTGCCCATATAGTGAAGGTATAAGTTCCTCTATGTCCAGAGGTCTGACCTCTAACAACAATAGTTGTAATACCATAAGGTTGTGTATCAACATTAAAGTCAGTAGTAAATGTCCCCAGATAATTACTCCCAAAGATTGCCCTCCCAAATGTTGTCCCAAAATCAAGTACGATTGTCTCACTTCCAAACCCTTCTCCAAAGACCGTTACTGTTGTCCCCACTGTCCCAAAAGTAGGTGTAATAGAGCTAATCTTACCCAGAACGATGAATGACTCAACTGCCGCTCTTTGAGATGAAAGTCCATAAGCTCTAATCGTAGTTGTTCCTGGTTGTGTTACTACAGTAAATGTTTGAGTAAATGTTCCTTCATCACTCGTAGTTATCTGATTAATAGTAGCAATTGTCCCAAAATCTATCTGCACCAGTTCAGTTGCCCCAAATCCATTACCATTTACAGTCACTATAATCCCTATTGTCCCTGATTTTGGACTTATTTCAATTTTTGCGGTAATATGATATAACCAGGTATCTGATTCTCTATACCATAACCCTGTAGCCGTAATTGTCTGTTCCCCTTCTAATACAGGCACATTGAAGGTAACTGCAAATGTCCCACCTGAATTATCCACCACAGGACTTGCTGTCGTCATTGCTATAGTCATTTTTGTCCCAAAATCTATCCTGATTGGTTCCGATTCACCATATCCATTTCCTTGAACAGTAATCAAAGTCCCAGGAGGATTATTGTCAGGTGTAATTGAAATAATTTTAGGTAAAATACGAAACTTATCTTCTGGCATTTCTGGTATCGTTGGTGCACATCTCGATATTACACTCGTAGTACCAAAAGGTTGAGTATCTACAGTAAATGAAATAGCAAACGTTCCATAAAGAGAAGGTTCCTTATAAACTATGCTATCGTTTAACCCAAAACGAATTATTACCCACCAAAACTCTCCTGAAGGATATCCATCTCCATATACAGTTACCCATTCTCCTACTGAACCTTTCTCTGGAGTAACTAAAGTAATTCGTGGCTTAATAAAGAAATGCTCCATAGTATGTGTCCCATCAACCCCTGAAATAGCTGATGAACCATAAGTCAGTCCAACTGCATGCAAAGTAGTTAACCCATACGGTTGAGTGTCGATGCTGAAGGTAGTGGTGAATGACCCGCAAGTTTCTGCCGTAACTAAAGCAATAGTGCGATTTGTGCCAAATTGTATTCGGATAACCTCGCTTGACCCATAACCATTACCACGCAAGGTTACCCGCGTATCTACTGTCCCGGTTGTTGGCGTGAACGAAATTATCCGCTGACGAATATGGAAGTAAGAAATAGCCGATGTCCCTATCCTTATACCAACAGCGGTAATCGTGGTTGTGCCATAAGGTTGAGTATCAATGGTAAATGTTGTCGTGAATGAACCAAAGGCAGTTGAAGTGCAGTAAGTAATTGTCCGCTTTGTGCCAAAATTGATATGTATTGACTCCGTAGCACCATAGCCATTACCACTAACCGTGATTATATTCCCTACCGTGCCAATAGTTGGTGTAACAAAAATTATATTCGGTCGAATAGTCAAAGTCTGCGTGGCAAATACCAGCTCATCAATAATCTGGACATCCGTTGCCCTAATCGTAGTCGTTCCAAAAGGCTGGGTGTCAATGGTAAAGGTAGTGGTAAATGACCCTTCGGCATAGGTTGAGGTAGTCTGAATAGTAACAATTGTCCCAAAATCTATCCGAATTAAATGCGTTGCCCCAAATCCATTACCGCGTAAAGTAATTATTGTCCCGACCGTGCCCGCACCTGGCGAAACTACTGTGATATTTGGCAGTATCTTTAATCGGTTGCTGGCATTAACATTTCCTTCATCCTGCCCATAAGCCGTGATAGTAGTAGTGCCAAACGGTTGTGTATCAATAGTAAATGTGGTTGTCCATGTCCCTTCTGCATAACTTGATGTTGTCTGAATAGTCCTATTCGTCCCAAACGCAATCCGCACCGCTACCGATGCCTCATACCCTGTCCCACGAATAGTGATAATACTGCCCACCGTTCCTTGAGTTGGAGTAACATAGAATAATTCTGGTAGAATAGTCAATGTCCCTTCTGCCTTTCTAACAATATTATCTTGCCAGGCAACAATTGTCTTTAGACTATACGGCTGACTATCAATGGTAAATGTGGTTGTCCATGACCCTTCTGCATAACTCGAAGTTGTCTGAATAGTCCTATTTGTCCCAAATTCTATCCTGACCGTATTTGATGCACTATAGCCATTACCCCTAATAGTAATTATAGTCCCTACCGTGCCTGAAGTTGGTGAGATATAGATAATATTTGGTAAGATAGTTGTGCTACCATAAGCTACTACCCCCGCCGCAAATCCTGTATCTTCTGCCATAATCGTTGTTGTCCCATAAGGCTGGGTATCTATGGTAAATGTGGTTGTCCATGACCCTTCAGCATAAGTCGAGGTTGTCTGAATCGTCCGAGTCCTCCCAAAATCTATCCGAATCGTATGTGATGCCCCATAACCATTACCCCTAACCGTGATTATACTTCCTACCGTTGCCTGTTTTGGTGTGACTAAAATGATATTGGGCAAGATAGTAAATGTCCCCAACGATTTTATACCTATATTATCCTGATGAGCAGTAATCGTGGTAATCCCATACTGTTGAGTATCAATGGTAAAGGTAGTGGTAAAGCTACCTTGTGCTACAGATGTAACCGTCTGAATAGTCCGAATGGTTCCAAATGCTATCCGAATTGTCCGACTCGCACTATAACCATTCCCACTGACTGTAACCTTTGTTCCCACCGTTCCTTCTTGAGGTGAAATCCAGATAATATTTGGCTGAATAGAGAAAGACAGGTCATCATCCGAAATCGTAGATTCTGTTCCGTAAGCAATGATAGTCGTCGTTCCATAAGGCTGAGTATCTACGGTAAATTTAACTGTAAACGACCCAAGCCCATTGACATGAGTGGTAGTAATCGTCCGTGTCGTTCCAAAATGTATGGCTACTGTCTCCGATGTCTTATAACCATTTCCTTTAACCGTAACCCAACTTCCTACTGTGCCTGTAGTTGGTGTAACCGAAATAATCCGTGCTATAATCGTGAAATAATCCCAGTTTAAAACACCGGTTACACTTCCCACCGCCGTAATAGTTGTTGACCCATACATTTGTGTATCGACGCTAAACCAGGTCGTAAATGAACCATAAGCCTCAGTAGTTGTTGTATTTATTGTCTTAGTTGTCCCAAAATGTATATAAATCTTCTCCGTCGCACCAAATCCATTACCTCTAACCGTAATCCTATCTCCCACTACACCAGTTAGAGGCGTAACCAAAATAATCCTGGGCAAAATACTCACTGTCCCTTCTGCCTGGATATGCGGGTCATATCCGTGGGCAATCACCGTTGTCGTCCCATAAGGTTGAGTGGTAATAGTAAATGTAGTGGTAAATGACCCTTCGTAGGCAGAGGTAACAAATTGGATACTGGAGGTCGTGCCAAATTCTATCATCACCGTCTGTGAACTATGATAGCCATTACCACTGATAGTAATTACTGCCCCTACTGTACCGGATGTTGGTGTAATTCGAATGATATTTGGTAGTATGCAATATGTTCCAACTGCTTGTTCACTACCATACGCCTTAATGGTCGTTATCCCCCACGGTTGCGTAGTAATGGTAAATGTAGTTGTGAAACTACCATATTTTTCACTTGAGGTAATTTGAATAGTAGGTGTTCTGCCAAAATTGAGCTTAATCGTCTTTGATGCCCCAAATCCATTCCCACTGACCGTAACTATTGACCCTACCGTCCCTTGTGTCGGAGTAATCAAAATAATATTTGATTCGATACTCAATGATCCGTAACGATGTAAATCCTGGTCATCACCATGAGCACCAACCGTAGTTGTCCCATAAGGTTGGGTATCTATAGTAAAGGTAGTAGTCCAGGAACCTCGAGCGTAGGTTGAAGTAGTCTGGATTGTCCGACTGGTCCCAAACTTTATCCGAATAGTCCGACTTGCACCATAACCATTACCAGCAATGGTAATTATACTGCCTACAGTCGCAGATGTTGGTGTGATTAAAATAATATTTGGTAAAATGGTAATCGTCCCTTCCCGAGATGGTGCCTGTCCATCAACCTGATGTGCCCGAACTGTGGTTGTCCCATAAAGTTGGGTATCTATAGTAAAGGTAGTAGTCCAGGAACCTCGAGCGTAGGTTGAAGTAGTTTGAATTGTCTGACTGGTCCCAAATTCTATCCGAATAGTCCGACTTGCACCATAGCCATTACCACAAATAGTGATAATTGCCCCGACTGTCCCTGATGTAGGTGTAATCAGGATAATATTTGGCAGAATAGTAACTGTCCCCGCAGAATTAATTATCTCTGTGCCCGTGCCTCTACCATAAGCAGTGAAAGTAGTAACCCCGTATGGTTGAGTATCTATGGTAAATGTAGTGGTGAAACTACCCTGTGCTACAGATGTAACCGTCTGAATTGTCCGACTGGTCCCAAAATCTATACGAATGCTATCCGTAGCAGAATAACCATTACCACTAACAGTAATAACCGTTCCTACCGAACCTTGAGTTGGAGTAATAGCGATGATATTAGGTAGAATTGTAAATGACCTGTCAAAGGCTGATTCACCAGGAATACCCCTATCTCTACCAGTGATAGTAGTCGAGCCATAAGGTTGGGTAGTAATCGTAAAGACAGCCGTAAATGAACCATGATAATAAGTAGAGGTAATAATCACCGAAGGTGTAGTGCCAAAATCTATCTGAACCAGATTAGTGGCACTATAGCCATTACCTCGCACCGTAACTTGAGACCCAACTGTCCCGGACAGAGGCGTCACCAGAATAATATTTGGCTTGATAAAGAATGTCACAGTAAATGACCCACCACTATTTATGCCCGTTGAGGTAACTGTCGTTGACCCTGCTGGCTGGGTATCAATAGTAAAGGTAGTAGTAAATGACCCGGTGTAATCAGCCGTAGTTACGGCAATCGTAAATGTCCTGCCAAAGCTCACCCGAATAGTTTCAGATGCCTGATACCCCTGCCCATTAACCGTCACCCAACTACCTACTGTGCCTGATGTCGGTGTAATGGTCAATCTACTGGTAATGATAAATGTTGTGGTAGCAGAAGCCCAATTAAAGTTTGAAGCCCTAAGTTTATGTCCGGTTGCCTTAACGGTAGTAATACCAACTGGCTGAATATCTACTGTAAACTGGGTAGTAAATGTCCCATCTTCACTTGTAGTAATTCCTGTAGTAATACTCTCTGTCGTCCCAAAATCAAGCTTTATCATCTCCGTCACCCCATATCCTGCACCCTCTACCGTAACCACCGTGCCTACAGAACCTGATAGAGGTGTAGTAATTAATAAACGAGGGATAATAATAAATGTATTAGTCGCTCTAATATACTCACTTCCTATTAGATATACTGATATTGTTGTAGTTCCTGCACATTGAGAATTTACCTCGAACGAAAATTTATCTTCACCATCAGTAGTGTTCTTAACAATATCAGGTAAAGTTGTCTTCCCAAATTCACGCTTAAGCCATATTTCTCCACTAGGATATCCATCAAAATAAACCGTAATATTTGTACCTACCGTACCTATTGAAGGTGAAATCTCTCTAATCCGTTGTGTAATCTTAAAATCACTATAAAGCACCCTACCAGAACCTACCCCAAAAATTGTAATTGTTGTAGAACCATAAGGTTGGGTATCGATAGTAAAGGTAACCGTAAATGTCCCAAATCTATTTGAAGTTACAGTATTAATCGTTCCTGCAACCCCAAATGCAATCTGTATTAATTCAGATGCCCCATATCCATTTCCTTGTATAGTAACAATAGTACTCACTGTCCCTGTTTTCGGAGTAACTAAAGTAAGTTTTTCTTTAATTACAAAAGTCCAGGTGCCGTGTCCTTCACCTGTTTCCCAATCACCATACCACGGATAGGAACTAAGTCCAATACCAACTATAGTCGTTGTTCCATAGGGTTGTTCATTTACAGTCCAACTAACACTAAATGTCCCCTCTGATGATGGAGTAGTAATTGTAATCGTTCCCGTAGTCCCAAATAATATATGCACCTGTTCATTATTTCCATAACCATTTGCCGTAATAGTAACATTAGAACTAATGGTTCCCTCAGAAGGAGCGACATTAGTAATCTTTGGCATAATCACATATAAGAACTTCTCCGATTGACGACCAGAACCCTGACCTATAACTACAATAGTTTTGGTCCCAAAGCATTGTATATTAACATCAAAAGCAACTGTAAATGAGCCGGAAGAAGTAGCAGTAGCCCCATTTGGATATAATTGTGTTCCAACAAATTGTGAATTACCAAATTTAACCTTTAGCGATTCTCCTCCTTGATATCCATCACCAGATAATGTAACTCTACTCCCAACTGTTCCTGAGGAAGGTGTTACTTCAAAGATACGAGGTAAAACATAGAAAGTATAGGTAGCAGATGCACCTGAGGCTAAATCTATTGCCCAAATGGTAGTCGTCCCCGGCTGAGTATCTACGGTAAAGGTTGTGGTAACTGACCCTGAGGCAAAGGCAGTTACAGTCGTGATAGTCAAAGTAGTCCCAAATCTTATCTGCAGTAATTGACTTCCAGTATAACCATTGGCATAAATAGTTACTATTGTCCCTACCGTTCCTGAAGTAGGTGTAATTGAAATAATATTAGGTAAGATAAAGACGGTAGATGTAGCCTCGTATTGTGAATTCAAACCCAAAGCAATAATTGTTGTTGTCCCATAAGACTGGGTATTAATAGTAAAGGTAACACTAAATGTCCCCCCCAATGTATTCTCTGCGTCTACTATTGGAGTAGATGTTACTGTAATAATAGTAGTAGTAATACCAAATTGAATCCTTATCTTTTCTTCTATATCAAAACCCTTACCTTTAATAGTCACAATTGTTCCTACCGTCCCGATAGTAGGTGTAGTTGAAATAATATTAGGAATTATATAGAATACTCTATAATGTAATGCATTAAAAGGAGGCGCATCTTTAATGGTAACGGTCCTTGAGCCAAATGGATGATCATCTACTGTAAAGATATAAGTGAAAGAACCATTGGCTGGTGGAGATAACATAGGCAGTACCTGAGCATCTAAGAAAATACCTACTACTTCATTAGGATACCCTGTGGCACTTATAGTTATATTTGTTCCTACTGTTCCTTTTGTCGGCGTAATTAAGGTTATTTGTGATATTATCTTAAATGTATTAGGCGAGGTTCGAGTTGCAACCGCCCCTGTATCAAACCCATATGCCACAATATCCGTATCTCCATACTTTTGTGTATCCACTGTAAATGTAGTTGTCCATGAACCGTAATATCCAGAATTTGTAGGATCAGTAGAGACTAAAGTAATAGTGGGATTCGTACCGAATTTAATCCTGACTAATTCATTTTGACCATAACCATTACCCATTACCGTAACAACACTCCCCACCACCCCTTCTGTTGGCGTAACTAAAATAATATTTGCCGTTATACAAAAAGTGCCTTCCTCAGATAGATAAGGAGAAATATGCAACGCTTTAATAGTCTTTATTCCATAAAATTGGGTATTTACTGTAAAAGTAATTGTAAATGAACCATAGTCAGTACTTGAACCTATGGTAATCCCTTGCATTCCTCCCTGAGCTGGGTCACCAAAGTCAATTCTCACCGTATCACTTGCCCGATACCCATCACCTCTTACCGTAACAATAGTCCCCACTGAACCTGAGGTAGGAGTAACAAATACAACCCTCTGTCTTATACTAAATGTCCCCTTGGCAGAAATATTATAATATTTATCCGTATATGGGCATCCCTGATTCTTCCATACCGCAGTTATAGAGGTTGTCCCGTAAGGTTGTGTATCAACTTCAAATACTAATCTTATTAAACCCTTATTATAGTCTGACGACATACTCCTAATATGCCATTCCCACTCGTCATCAGCCCATGATGGAGATGATGCTCCTGCCCCTTGCACTGTTCCAAAATCTATAGCTATATACCCCGTAGATGGATAGCCTGTTCCTTCTACCGTTACTGAAGTCCCTACCGTCCCCGTAGTAGGTGTAACAAGAATAATATTAGGTGTAATAAAGTATGTATTCGTTGCCTGCTCATTATATCTACTACCTCTCGCCACAATAGTTGTCGTTGCATACGGTTGACTATCAACCGTAAATCTCACCGTCCATGACCCATCCACACTTGCACTTGTCAAAACTATATCTGCTATTGTCCCAAACTTAACATTTATACTCACAGAGGTATCATATCCATTCCCATATATAGTCACATAGCTACCTACGGTCCCGATTGTAGGCGTAACTAAAAAGATATTTGGCTGGATACGGAATGTAGTTGTTGCGGCTGTTTCACCAAAAATCTCACCAGTTGCCCTGATAGTTGTTGTACTAAACGGCTGAGTATCTACGGTAAATGTCAAGGTAAATGAACCATTCACCGTCGCAGAGCCTGTAGTAAATGTTCCTGTAGTGCCAAACTTAAAGAGGATAGTTTCTGATAAACCATACCCATTACCAGATACTGTAACTACACTACCTACTGTAGCCGCAGTTGGTGTGATATTGATAATCTTTGGCTGGATTACAAATGGCAGTGTGGTAGTAGTATTAGTTGCCCGTTCTCCGCTTGCAGCACCTTTAGCCACAATTGTTGTTGTCCCGTAAGGTTGAGTATCTATAGTAAAGGTAAGAGTAAATGAGCCATAGGCTGTAGTTACCGCACTACTTATAGTTTGCGTGCCAGTGACCAGATTCTGTGTTGTCCCAAAATCTATCCAGATATTCTCGGTCATCCCATACCCATTCCCGGCTACGGTAACCACACTTCCTACTGTGCCTTTAGATGGTGTAACTACGATAATATTAGCGATGATAGTAAATGTCCCTTCATTCGTAGGTAACCCGGATGTTAAACCATAAGCCCAAATAGTTTTCGTCCCATACGGTTGGGTATCCACAGTAAATTTCGTTGTAAATGTTCCACCAGATACCTGACTGGCTGGAACGATAGTAATTGTTGTCTTATCCCCAAAACTTATCCGCACAGACTCATTACTCTTAAACCCATCTGCCGAAATAGTAACATAACTTCCTACACTGCCTCTTGTTGGAGTAATTTGATAAATCCTTGCCTGAACCTGGAATGTAGTGGTTGCCGCCCAAATTCCATTAACATCATCATAGGCAGTAATCGTACAGGTGCCTGCCGCCTGCGTATCTACGGTAAAGGTAATCGTAAATGACCCATATTGAGTACTGCTAATAGTATTAATCGTAGGAGTCGTCCCAAATTTTATCCTTATAGTCTGGGATAACCCAAATCCATTACCACTTACCGTAAGCACTGTTCCCACAGGTCCTGCTGGTTGATTCAAATAAATAATATTGGGTAATATCCTACAGGTCTTAGTTGCCGGATATTTATAGGTATTTCCTCTACCTATAATAGTTGTTGTTCCATAAGGTTGTGTATCAATAGTAAAGGTAACATTAAATGACCCTACTTCCTCAGCTACAGCAATCGTTATACTCTGTCTCGTCCCAAAATCTATTCTTGTTTGCTCCTGGTTGCCATAGCCCCTACCCCAAATAGTTATAATTGTTCCCACAATACCCTCTGGTGGCTCAACCTTCCAGATATCCGGTAAAATAAAGAAACTTGAGTAAGCAGTAGGAGTTCCTTCACTTATTGAGTCCTTGTTATGAACTGTAATGGTCGTAGTCCCATACGGCTGAGATTTATCAATCACAAAGGTAAAATAACCAGGTGTATCGGCTTTATCAACACTCCCATCATTATTTATCCTCAGCCACTCATATTTATCTATCTCATTACCAAAGTCTAAAACTGCGTTCAGATGTGTCCCATCGTAATAATAACCATCACCCCACACTGTTACCGTTATGCCTACTGAACCCTGAGTTGGCGAGACCAAATAAATTCTTGGAAGTATCTTGAATGTTCGAGTGCCTATCTGTTGAGTGAGCGTCCCTTTCATTTCTACAGTCTTTGACCCATACATTCGTCTATCTATGGTAAATGTAGTACTAAATGACCCAAAAACAGTAGTAGATATAGTTCCTCGTATACTCTCGGCAATTCCACCTCCACTAATTGTAATCGAAATCTCCTCACTTGCCCCATAACCATTACCTGCCACTGTAACTACTGTGGTTACAGAGCCAATGGTCGGAGTAAACAAGATTATATTTGAGTAAATCTTGAAGAAATAGTCTGATACCGTCCCATACTGTTGACTACCAAGTCCTGTAACCTTAAGTGTTGTCGTGCCATAAGGCTGGGTATTAACAGTAAATGTAGTGGAGAATGACCCTTCTGCATAGGTTGAAGTAGTTAATAAAGTAACATTAGTTCCAAAATCTATCTGGATAAGTTCTGTGGCACCAAATCCATTCCCGGCTATGGTAACTATTGTTCCTACTGTTCCGCTTTGTGGTGAGAATAGGAATAGATTAGAGGTAATTCCTACACTACCAATAGATTCAAAATACTCTCCATAAGTAGAACTTACTTTAACCGTATGCGTCCCAAAATGTTGAGTAGTAATAGTAAATTTAGTTGAGAAAGAACCATAAGCAGTAGAGTTAAATCCCGGAAGCGCATCTGTCCCAAAATTTATGGATATTTGTGTTGCACTACCAAATCCATTACCAGTAATAGTCACAAAACTACCCACTGTGCCAGTTCTTGGTGACAAATAAATAATGATATTAACAATCTTGAAATAGCCGGTTGAAGTCCCTGATGCAGAAACACCCACAGCATTAATTGTCGTTGTCCCATAAGGTTGCGTATCCGTAGTAAATGAAGTAGTAAATGTCCCACAGGCATTGGCTTGACTTACGGTTATACTCCGTTTTGTCCCAAAATCTATCCGAATAGTCTCAGAGGCACTAAAACCTTCTCCATTTATGGTTACTACTGTCCCCACCGTTCCAAAAGAAGGTGTAACAAATGTTAAATTTGAAGTTATAGTAAGTGAAAAAGTCCCAGGAGCCTTTTGAGTGGTATCACTACCATAAGCCGTGATAGTTTTAAGACCATATCCCTGCGTATCAACCGTAAAGGTAGTTGTCCATGACCCAAAGGCTTGCGTTGAGGTCTGAGTTATGGTAGCAGTTGTCCCAAAATGAATCACAATTACCTCACTTGCCCCAAAACCATTACCCTGGACAGTAACTATTGTTCCCACTGAACCGGAAACTGGACTGACAAAAAAGATGTTAGGCAAGATGACTAACGAGGTATTTGTCTGAGTTCCTGGGCCCTTACTACAAATTGTCGTCGTCCCATATTTTTGAGTATCAACCGTAAAATATATGACAAACCTTCCCTGCCCAAATTGACCACCACTATTACCGGTAGTTATCGTCCTGGTTGTCCCAAAATGTATAGAAATAACTTCTGCACCACCAAATCCTGTTCCTTCTACCGTTACTACCAATCCAACCGTTCCGGAGGTAGGTGTCACCCAAACATTAGGATTAATAGTAAAAGATTCTGTAGCTACTCGCTGAGAAGTAAGTCCACCAGCCCTTACCTCCTTATCTCCTACCGCTTGTGTATCTATAGTAAATGTTTGAGAAAAAGTCCCATTATTCGTCGTCGCCGTAGCAATACCCTCTGTAATTCCAAATCTAATTTGGACATATTCTGAGGCCCCAAATCCTTGACCATAGATAGTCACAATTGTCCCTACCGTGCCTGCTCGAGGTGAAATATCGTAAATCTTACCTAAAACATGGAACAAGGTAGTAGCTGATGTGCCTGTATTAACTCCAGTTGCCTTAACCGTAACCGTCGCCGGCTGAGTAAGAACAGTAAAGGTGTAGCTAAAAGCACCATCGGAATCTGCACCTGTTGTTCCCGTATCCCCCGCACTCAGCGCCCCAAAATCTACATCCACTACCTCACTCAACCCATAGCCATTACCCTTTATCTCCACCAAAATCCCTATTGTTCCAGAAGTAGGAGAAATGCTGTAGATATTAGGTTGGATAGTAATTGAACCATAAAATGTCTGGATAGATCCTGCCGCGTAAACCTTGATAGTAGTAGTTCCAAAAGGTTGAATATCTACTGTAAAAGTAGTACTAATAGTACCTTTTGAACTTGCTCCAGTCATTTGACGATATGGATCTCCATCCGCCAACTTCGTCCCCATCTTAATTACTATAGTTTCTAGACTACTATATCCATCACCAGTTAAAGTAATATATGTTCCTACTGTTCCCGCATTAGGAGATATAGAAATTATCCTTCCTTTTATCTTAAAATAATTAACCACTTCACGAATAATATCAAATCCCGTACCAGTAACAGTAGTTGAACCATAAGGTTGAGTATCAACATCAAACTTATTACTTGTTACTATATCTCCATACACATTTGCTTGTGCTGTGCAAATAGAACTCACTATACCAAATCCTATTTTTATATATTCATTTTCTTTAAATCCATTACCAGAAACAGTAACTTTTGTCCCAATGGTTCCTTCAGATGGAGTAACACAGGTTATATTTGGAATAATAGTAAATGTCCCCTCGGTTCTTATACCAGAAGTATCTGTCCCATAAACTGTTTTTGTTCCACCTGGTTGACCAGAAGAAATAGTCAGTTCCACTGTTAAAGAACCCGATGTAGCCGCCTTTTTAGTATTATCAATCTGCGAACCAATAACCAGTTGTATCACTCCAGGAGTAGGTGTAAATCCATTTCCAATAATAGTTACAATAGAACCAATAGTTCCTTGAGATGGAGTAACTAAAATCATCTTTGGTGTTATCTTAAAGGTAGTATTGGTAGCATAAGCTCCATCAGCACCTGTTGCAGAGATTGTTGTTGTTCCATAAGGCTGAACATCGGTAGTGAATATTAAACTGATACTACCTAATCTATTGGAGGTAGTAGTAGTAATTGTCAGTGTTGACCCAAATCCAATAGTCACTAACTCTGATGAACCATATCCATTACCCCAGACCATTACCTGAGAACCCACTGTCCCAGAACTCGGTGTAATATCCACTATCTTTGCCAGGATGAAGAAACTACTTGTCCCTCGGGTATAATTATCGGTTGCAACAATAGTATGACTCCCATAAGGCTGGAGGTTTACAGTGAAGGAAATAGTAAATGAGCCAAGGTTAGTTGAACTACCATAGGAGGTAAGTGGGCTATAATTACCAAAGTTAATAGTAATATCGGATGAAACTCCAAATCCATTACCAAAGACAGTCACAGAACTTCCCACTGTCCCCAATGTAGGTTCCACCTTATAAATATTTCCAATTATGGTAAAGAGACAAACATTTTCTGATGAGGGGCTACTAAGCGATACAGTAGTAGTTCCATAAGGTTGTGTATCAACCGTAAATGACTTAACAAATCCACCTGCCGCATTTGTTGAAGTAGAAGATATTGTTTTGGTAGTCCCAAAGTCTATATAAACATCTACAGATTGGGCAAAACCACTCCCGGTTACCGTAAGTATAGTTCCCACAGAACCTATAGTTGGTGAAATACTAATCTGTCCTCTTATGGTAAATGTTCCTTCACCATAATGTCCAGAAGTAAACCCATAAGCAGTAATAGTTTTAACCCCAGCATTTTGTCCTGGAACAGTCAATGTCACGCTAAATGAACCATTGGGACTACTGTATATTGTTGTCCAGGTTGTTGGACCACCAAAGGTTAATTTTATCTGTTCGTTATTCCCAAAACCATCACCTTTTACCGTTACTTCACTCCCTACGGTCCCTATTGTTGGAGTTATCTGCCAAATTCTACCTGTTACTACAAAAGTAGTTGTCGCTGTTAAACCTGATTTTATACCCGTAGCCTTAATAGTAGTAGTTGCCGCTTGAACATCCGCAGTAAAGGTAACTGAAAATGTCCCCTTTTCACTAAGTAAATTATAACCTACTTCCTTTCTATTTATGGTAGTCCCAAAATCAATTCTAATGCCATCTGAATCACCAATAGATTTACTCCCAAAGCCTTCTCCATCTATAGTAATAGTTGTTCCCACTATCCCAGAAGTAGGAGTAATAACAATCTTTGTTTGAATCTTAAAAGTAGTAGCTGCTGTAGCACCACCTTGCCCTTCTACCATTACCACAATACTTGGTGTCCCAACCTGAGTAATGGTAGTAAATGTTACCGTGAAACTACCTTTTTCCGATGTAGTCCCTATTCCAACTACATCTCCCCCAAATTTTACCGTTATAGCCTCTGTTGGGCTAAATCCATCTCCCGAAATCGTTACTCGAATACCTATTGTGCCGCTTTGAGGTGAAATCTGAATTATGTTACCTCTCACAGTAAATGTAGCATATGCTTCTCGTCCTTCAGGAGGCGACATAATCCCCGCAATTCCGATTACTCTTTCCCCAAATGGATATATAGGAAATGATGTATAAGCAAATGAAAAATCTCCATTAATTGTTGCTTGAGCAGAACCATCCTTGTCCACAGGAGTAGGAGTACGATCAATGGCATAGTAATAATATTCATTATATTTAAGACCATTCCCATAAATTTCTACTCCCGTTCCTATTGTCCCATAACTGGGTGAAACTTTATAGATATTGGCAACTATATTAAAAGTATTATTTGTTGATGACTGGCCAGAACTTGAACCAATAGCGGTAATAGTCGTTCCTGCCATCCGATTAGAAGACTGGGTATTCACGCTAAATTCTACCGTAAATGTCCCGGCTGAATTTGTTGTGGCAAAGGCAATACTACTATGATTACCAAATTCTATCCTGATACTTTCTGTCGTCAGATACCCATTTCCATAAACCGTTACCCTACTACTAACTACCCCTTTTAGAGGTGTAACTAAGTATATTCCTCCCACAATACAAAAAGCAGTCCCGGTTGCCACAGAAGAGCCTTGCAGACCTGTCAGTTTAATCGTAGTAGTGCCAAAAGGTTGTGTATCTATCGTAAATGTCGCGGTAAGAGACCCCGAAACTGTTGAATTAAATGTTCCCATATTATGCATCCAGAGTCCAAAGGTAATATTTATCCCGCTTGTAGCCTCAAATCCATTACCTTGTACAGTAACTAATGTCCCTACACTCCCTCTGTTTGGACTAACACTGATGATATGAGATAAGATACGATAAGTTGAGGTAGCTGCAGTAATCCAACTCATATTTACTGCCGTCACCTTTATAGTCGTCGTGCCATAAGGATGACTCCTTCCACCTGCGGTATTAGTAAATACAATACTAAATGTCCCATTGACATTCGTTGTCCCTGGATTTCCTGGATTTATCACCTGAATAGTACCAAAATCAATTAAAATCTGCCCATTAGCCAGGAATCCTTCACCTTCTACTGTAACTATTGCCCCTACTATCCCTGAAATTGGTGTTAGATAAGTAATCCTCTGTTTTACATTAAAGGTAGCCTCTGGTGTGGTCAAAGAAGCAATTCCTCTTGCCTTAACTGTCGTAGTTGCTGGTTGCTGAACTACAGTGAAAACAGCAGTAAATGACCCTATCGTATCTGTTGTCGTCTGTGCTATTGTGGTCACTAATCCAAAGTCTATTTCTACCCGTTCCTCCTGCTTAAACCCATTTCCATAAACAGTAATCAATTCACCAACAGAAGCACTTCCAGGATTAATCCGATAGATATTACCAATTATCTTAAACCTATCTGTATCCGTAGCACTTGCACCCCAGGTATCTCTAACATTGATAGTTGTTGAGCCAAAAGGCTGGGTATCTACGGTAAATGTTACCGAGAATGTCCCATAAGCAGAGGTAGTAAAGGTATTGCGTGGATGAGCAGGAATGCCTAAAGTTATTGTTCCCAATGTTGCCGAGCCAAATCCACTACCTCTTACCGTAACATAACTCCCTACTGTCCCTTGAGCAGGTGTAATCTCAGGAAATGCCGACATCACACTAAATGTCCCTTCGCTAAACCTACCCGAGGTAAATCCTCGAGCCAGGATTGTCCTTGTCCCATACGGCTGGTCCTGTGTAGTAAAAGCAATACTGAATGTCCCATTAGAATTACTCGTCCCTATGCCTATATTTGTTATATTCCCAAAATCCAGTCTAATGGCTTCACTTATGCCATACCCCTGTCCCAATACTGTAATCACCCTGCCAATCGTTCCAGAAGAAGGAGTAACCTGATAAATTGATGCTTGAACAAAGAAGGCAGTTGTCCTGGTTGTTCCGGAGAGCATCCCGCGAGCTGTAATGCTTATCGTTGCGGGCTGTTGTAATACCGTAAGCACACAGGTGAATGACCCAAGTCCATCTGTATTAACCTGCCATTGATTGCTAAAGGTACCAAAATCTACCTGAACTTGCTCACTTGCCTTATACCCATTTCCATACAATGTTACCAACTTCCCTACTGTTCCAGTATTTGCTGTTACCCAGATATTACCAGTAATAGCAAATGTGGTTGTAGTGGCCTGAGCACCAGAAGAAATACCTTTGGCTACTATCGTTGCTGTGCCTAGAGGTTGTTTTGGCACAGTAAACTCAATGGTAAATGTCCCGGAAGAAGATACTGTCTTACTCCCTCTAAATTCAGCCGGAATACCAAAATAAACCTCCACTGTCTCACTTACCCCATAGCCATTACCGGATAAAGTTACAAAAGAACCAACTGTTCCTGAGATAGGCGTTACTTCAATTATATTGGCAAGAATAGTAATTGTATCTGTTGCTTCATAACCTCCTGAATTTCCAGCTACATCTTTAACCGTTATAGTAGCTGTCCCATATACCTGGGTGTTTATGGTAAAAGTAAAAGTAAAACTCCCTGCACTACCAGGAGAAGATGGACTCGTTCGCTCCTCATCTCTTAAATAGACTATAAGATTAGCATTACCACTAAATCCATCTCCCATAACTGTAATTGTTACACCTACTATTCCTGATTGAGGTGTAGTTGAAGTAATATGTGGTATTATCTTAAATTCTGTCTGTTTCTCCTGGTAGGAACTTGACACCCCCTTAACCTTGATGGTCTTACTCCCATACGGCTCTAAGGGAATAGTGAAGGTGATGGTAAATGAACCGCAGGCATTAGTGGTAACTACCGTAGTCAGCGTCCCGGTCGTGCCAAAAACAACATTTATCTGCTCTGTCGCACCGTAGCCAGTGCCGTTTATGGTTACCAAATCACCAACATTACCTATATACGGGCTAACCGGGGTAATATCCGCTCTGATGGCAAATGTGGTCGTAGCAGATTGACCTGTGGCAACACTTATTGCTTTAATCGTATGCGTGCCATAACGCTGGGTATCAATTGTAAAAGTTACACTAAAACTACCATAAGGGCCAAAGGAACTCGTCGTAGTAATAGTCATTGTATTACCAAAATCTATCTGGATTAACTCTGTAGGCCCATAATTAACACCTTCCACTGTTATAACTGTTCCTACTGTACCGGTAGAAGGTGTAACCAGACTAATAGCCCTTACCTTCCACATAGTAATAGTGCCCAGTGTCTGGGTAGTTGAACCTAATATTCCTGTCCCCATTACAGTTGCAGTTCCGGTAATATAACCAGTCCTTGTTCCTGTCAAGGAAATAGTGGCATTATTTTTAGCCGGGTCAACCGGGATATAAACACAACCTGTCCCTGCATTTATTGGCGTAGGAGTTCTCCAGCTACTACTTCCATAGACATCGGTTAAATTAGTCGATGTCGCTATAGTTACTCCGACATCATTCATCAAATTCCCAAATTCATCAACTACCTTCACCTTTAAGACAAACTTTAAGCCATCACCATTGCTGGCTAAAAATGAAGGTATGGTTTGTGTGCCACCGGTAGCCGTGCCAACCTGACTGCTTGTTCCCGTAACATAACCCTTCTTTGAGTATTGTGCCTGGAAACCTGTCCCTGTTCCAACCGCAATATACCAGGATGAGGTTGATGTTCCCCAAACAGGTTGTTTAATATAAGATACCTCTGTAGTTGACCCTGGGATGAGTAATTTCACCGACTCGGTGCCAGTCGAAGGACCTTGTAATGTCAAAGTGCCACCTAACTCATCCTGCACCGTAGCTATTTTTACCGCATATTTCAAACTACCATCCGGCCCCATAAATTTAGGTCGCATCTGTAAAGTCTTGCTGGCAGTTACCGAAGCGGTTGACATAGTGATGACATAGCCATCTTTCCAGTACTGCCCCCAAACCGTGCCAGTAGCGGCGATGTACCAACTTCCACCACTGAATGTTTGTGTGCCACCATCGAGATAAGTAACCTCTTGTGTGCCCGTTGATGTCCCAAACAACCTCACCGTATCCGTCGCCGCAGGGGTTAAAGTATAACCCAACTCATCCATCACATCACCACTGGAGACCTTAAAGGCAAAGAGAAGTTTTGGATTATGGGAAGTAGCATCAAAAGAATTTAAGGGACTATCAAAAGCAAGAGTTCTTTGATCAGCGCCACTACTTTGAGAAAACGTAAGGGTAGTAAGAGTTCCTACATATCCCTCTTTATCAATCCTTATCCTCCCACTCATGTCCGGAGTAATCGCTATATACCCCATTTGATTGGTAATAGTAGAGGTAATTATACTAAATGATCCTGTAGAACTGAAAGTTGTATTAGTTGAAGATAAAGCCAATGTGCCATTTAACTCATTAAGTGCACCAACAATCTTTAAATTAAATTGTAGACCTTTTATATTAGATGTTCCTAATTCAGAAATGAGAGTACTTCTGGCTGGATAATCACCCATATTAATTATTATTTGGCCGGTAGAGGTAGCTATAATTCCATTAGATTCCTGCAATCCCACATTTGTATTTTCTGCATATACCCAACCTGAACGTCGTATGGACAATGTCCCCCTATCTTGAGTATCTTTCCAATACAATATATTTTGGACACTACCCGTATAGGTTTTTGTAGCCGGAATAGCTTCTCTAAATCTACATGTAGTCAAAGAACTATAATCCACATTTTGCCCTAATTCATCTCTAACAACTACTTTTAATCCATATTTTAGCCCAGGTCCATCAAATCTGGCATTAAATTTATCTGGCAAGCCTTCATCATAATCCACCGTACTCTGTGTTCCCGCAGATGGAGTTAAAGTAGCACCTGTTGTTACAAATCCTTTCACTGTAATATTTAATGTCCCATAAACAGTAGTTGTTGCCGCTACATAACCTATATTATTTTCAATCGTCCATGTCCCAATAACAAATCCACCTGATGCAGATATAAATGCCGCATCAGTAGGATTTATTAATCCTGCTAATGTTTCAGTTCCACCTAATTCATCCGTTACTCCAATTACCTTAATATTAAATTCTAATCCTTTAATGGTATAAGTTGCCATTCGTGGAGTAAGAGAAGAAGTAGCAAGGGTAGAAGTTGCTACCATATCTATACAGACTTGATTAGCAGTACCAGTAGTTATACTTCCTAACCCAAAATGGGTACAGGTAGCATTAACATATCCTGCCTTTTCAATGGTTAGAGTACTACCTGTTCCATTTGTATCTGCCCAATACAATGTAGTTCCCGTATAAGTAGCCGGATTATAACCTCTAAATGTTGCCTTCCCTAAATTGAGATAATCAAAACTTGAAGTCCCGCCCAACTCATTACGCACTGTCACCTTTAATCCAAATTTCATTCTCGGTGCAATTTTCATCGCGGTAGGAAATTCTGTAGCAGTCCCAAATACTATAGTTGTCTGAGTCGCACCTGTAAGAGTTATAGTCGCACTTGTATCTACATATCCAGTCTGTCGCACCGTTAAAGTCCCCGCTGGAGTAGTAAAACTTCCAGCCAAATACCAGATATTATCCTTAACTGTCTGCGTAGCAATTATAAAGCCTTCTGGAGTAAAAGGCAAACTGCTCGTCAAAGTCATTGTCCTGACTAACTCATCTGTTACTCCTAAAACTTTGATATTAAATTCTAAACCTTTAACCGTATATGTCGCTCTTGGTGGTGTTGTCTCTTCCTGCGTAATACCAAGAGGAGAAACAGTCCCTGTAGTATCCATCTTAATTACAATCTGGGTTTTAGAACCTGTCTCAATAAATCTCAATCCTCCATGCGTAACAGTTGCATATACATATCCTGTTTTATAAATATTTAATTCACCAATCCCATAAGTATCCGCCCAATAATATGTTGTATCTGTTACTGTTGCTGGAGGTTGACCATCAAATAATTTAGTCGTCAAACTCTCACTCCCAAATCCCAATTTATTCCCTAATTCATCTGCTACTATTACTTTCAAACCAAATGGTAAACAGGAAGCTACATAACTTGCTCCAATTGAAGGGAAAGGTGATGTATATTCTACACTCCTTATCTCGTTATCTAATGGTGTAACACCTTTCTTTGAAATACTTATATAACCCTGTTTTGTTATAGTAAGAGTCCCTTGTTGACTTGTGGGGCTGCCGGCTATATATCCTATATTGTTCCTTATTACTTGAGATACTATAGAAAAACCATCAGAAGAAGTAAATTCAGTATTATCTAACCCTAAACTATTTCCTAATTCATCTTTTGCTCCAATAACCTGTAAATTAAATTTCAATCCTTTAATAGTATAACTACCTCCATCAGAAATAAAGGTAGTTAATGTAGGATAATCTCCCATATCGATAACAACCTGTCCATTAATACTGGTGGTAATACTCCCTAAGCCACTATTAATCACTTCAACAGGTATCCACCCTGTCCTCTGAACAGACAAAGTTCCCCCTACACCATTAGTATCTGCCCAATATAATACATTATTTACTGATGTAGTAGTCGCACTTCCTCTAAAAGTTGCTTTTGTTAAACTTCCCAAATTATATCCACTACTACTACCAAATTCATCTCTTACCACTACTTTCAATCCAAATGGTAATCCGGAGCCACTATAGTCTGCACCCCAACCAATGGATGGAGAAGAGTAAAAATCAACCATTTTTTGTATGCTCCCTCCTACTTCTATATTACTTTTTGTTCTCTTCGTATATCCTGGAAGACTAACAGTAAGCGTACCGGTTGTAGTAGGACTGGCTGCCATATATACTTTCCCGTCACAAATTGTTGATGTTGCTATGGTAAATACATCAGGTTCAAGTGTTATATCCGAAGTTATAGTTAAAGTATTACCCAATTCATCAGTTATTCCTAATAGTTTTAAATTAAATGGTAGTCCCGTTGCAGTAAATGTCCCTCCTCCACTTGGGTTTGTAGTAAGAGCCGTTGTCCCTTTCAAAATTATTATCGTCTGAGTACCGTCGGTAGTTGAAACATCAAATAACCCGGAATCCGAATTAGAATCTACCTTTATATATCCTGTTTTAGTAGCTGCTAATTGTTTATTTGAAAGTGTAGTAATATAATAATGTTCATTACCTTCTATCCCTTGATTTGGGTAATTTGGAACCCCTCCATAATATAATACTGTAACTCCCCTTAAGGGGTTCCCTAACTCATCATAAGTTATTACCTTCAATCTAAACTCCAACCCTTTAATCGCATAAATCCCTGCTGTAGAAATTGAACCTGTTCTAATCGTCTTTGTCGCATTATCACCACCTAAATCTATCACAATCTGACCTGATGATGTTCCGGTAATCCCACCGGCGGTAGTAATGTCTAATCCTGGATGTGTCTTATTGGCATATATGTATCCTGATTTAAGGATAGACAAGGTTGCCGCTGTCCCCATCGTATCCGCCCAGTATAATGTTCGTGTTCCACCAGTATCAGTATAAGTACCTGGATCTCTATTTCTAAATTTAGTGGTTAATCCCGTCGTCAACCCATTCCCCAACTCATCCCGCACTATCACCTTCAAGGCAAATAAAATGCCGGTAAAATCTACTGGAGTCTGCGATGAACTACTATAGGTAGCCGGCCCCGAAGTCGTCCTTACATAACCATCCACAACTAAACTCATTGTTCCTTGACCACTCGCCGCAACATAAATATACCCACCATCATATCTCCGCTCAACTTCACTTAAACCAGGTCCTAATGTAAGAGTTGAAGTAGCATCAGATGTCAAATACAAAGATATATTCCGTTCATTCGTAGCACTAATTCTAAAAGCCCCTGCTAATGTAACTTCACTTGTCACCGCACTTAATTCATTTCCACTTATCGTTGGAGCGGTCGTACTCGTCGGTAAATAACATGATACCGTCACCGTATATACATAGCTACCAGCGGCCATGGCAAAACTATACTTCCCACTACCAAGTTCCTTGAACTCTGTCGGCACATAGTCAACCCCTGCCTTCCTAAAAACAAACTTATCTCCAGGTAATCCTGTCGTCCCTACTCCATCCATCTTGCTGACCGTGATGATTAAATTACCCTGTAATCTTACTTCACTTGTCACCGCACTTAATTCATTTCCACTTATCGTTGGAGCGGTCGTACTCGTCGGTAAATAACATGATACCGTCACCGTATATACATAGCTACCAGCGGCCATGGCAAAACTATACTTCC
>JBFLXS010000001.1:63250-89821 GCA_040755795.1 bacterium
CACTACCAAGTTCCTTGAACTCTGTCGGCACATAGTCAACCCCTGCCTTCCTAAAAACAAACTTATCTCCAGGTAATCCTGTCGTCCCTACTCCATCCATCTTGCTGACTGTGATGATTAAATTACCTTGTAATGTAAGTGTCCCTTTATCTGTAAGTGTAGTATTAAGGGCTCCTGTTGTGAAAGTACCAGGTAGATATCCAGTGACCGTAACTGTACCATTGTAATTATCTGGTTTTAACGCAAATTGATATACCCCTGTACTCCCAATTTCACGGAATCCTTTAATTTCATTATCTGTCCCGCCTCCAAATGTAAAATTAGAAGATGTAAGGCCGGTTGTTGCACTACCATCCATTTTTGCAATAGTTATTTGGAAATTATACTCTACTACAGATATTTGACTTGCTTTAGGTACTACAGTATAGGTGCCCATAGTTACAGCCCTAATCCAATATTTATTCGCCTCACCATATACAGTATATGTTCCCCAATTATCTGGAATAGTGAAAGATACAGTACCAATACCTAAAGTTGTAAAATTATGAGTAGTATCTGTAGCGATTGTTAAAGTAGTCCAGGTACCACTACTGCTATTCCAATATTCCCATGTTACAGTACCAGAGTCACCTGCTGTACCAATGTTATATACTATCTTATCAAACATATTATTCATACCTATATAATGAACATCTGTTGTTTCACTACCCAGAGTTACATTACCAGTGCTAGTTGCTGCATTTGTCATATCAGTATAAGAAGTATTTCTATGGTCATACCACCAAACCTTATCTGGATCAACATTTGCTCCTCCTATAACAGCTGCCTTTGCTAATCCTTCAAAACAAAAAACTACTGTCCCTATGACAAATAGAGACAGTAGTCCTTTGATAAGTTTCTGGTCTATAAAAGATATAATTTTGGACACACTTTGAGTATTATCCAATTTCTTGAACCTCGTTATAAATAAATTATTATGCTGGTTTGGTTTACTACTTTCTGTTTCCATCAATACCTTCTCTTTTTTTATTTAGGACACAGATTTTCGCAGATTATCAGGATAATAATAAAATCTTTATCTTAAAATATATTAAAATCCTGAAAATCTGCGTTATTTATCTTGCCTTCCCAAAAAAAATTCGTGTCTATTCGTGGTTCTTATTTCACCTGCACTACAAAGTTTACACTCGCCTCAGTTACCGCTGGTAATGGTGTTGTGCGTGTCCATTTCACCATAGTCGCTGTTGTGCTAAATGTCGATGTCCAGCTACCACCTACATAATACTCAATTATCGTATCTGTCCCTGTGGCTGGCTGGTCTAATGTTGTATTCGCCGGGATATAATCGATTATCACTATGTCTGTCGCGGGTGAACCAGAATTGTTACGGTAAGTGAGTGTGTAGGTAATTGTTCCACCTGGTTTAACCAGTGATTTATCCCGGGACTTGGTAATCGTAATCACCGCGGGCATACCGGGACTGCAGATGGTTACTACTTCGTCTGTACGAGTATCCGGGTCACCCCAATTATCATCTGTGCCTGCACCATTTTGGTCTTTGGCAGTCAATGTAGTTGTAGATTGCTGACCCGTTGTCGCCGTCGCAGGAATTTGAACGGCTAAGAAAAAGTAGTTAAATTCATTCGGAGATAATATCAGCTGGCTAATCGTTGTTGTCTCTGTCCCCTGATGTATCCTATCCTGATTATCGTCCTTGATGATGGTTGCTGTCCAAGAATTACTCGGGGTTAGAGTAATCGTATCTGTCCCATTACCTCTATTGCGAATCCAATAGGTGTAATACACTGTGGTATTGTAAGTACCGGATTTATCTGCTGGTTGGGATAGAAACGATAGACCATAGACCTGCTCTATAGTAGTAGCTACCTGATTACAGGTAATCGTTCCATGCTCATCCGCCGAGGTATAGACAAGTATCACATCACCTGGAGTATCCGCTTCGTTTAATATCCCTGTATCTGTCCCATTGATAATCTGAATATTGATTAATGTTGGTAGTGTTGGTGTTATCGCTATTTGATTAGGATTAGAACCAACTGGAATAGTTTTTATTACTAAATTTGTCTGTGTATCTATCACTGAAACATTATTTGAACCACTGTTAGCCACATAGGTATATTTACCATCTGGTGTTATCGCTACCCCATTAGGAGTAGGCCCAACTGGAATAGGACTTCCTATTACTAAATTTTTCATCGTATCTATTACTGATACATTATTCGACTCTCCCACAGAGTGAGATACATAGACATATTTACCATCCGGTGTTATCGCTATTCCACGGAGTCCATAATCGACTGTAATACTAGTTCTTACAACATTTGTAATCGAGTCTACCACTGAAACATCACTTGTATTAAAGTTAGCCACATATACATAGTTTCCATCCGGTGATATCACTACTCCATTAGGATGAGAACCGACTGAAATGGTGTATATCACTTGTCTTGTAGTCGTATCTATCACTGAAACATTATTGAGACCATCGTTAGTCACATAGGCATATCTACCATTTGGTGTAATGGCTATTCTATGAGGATAAGAATTAACTGGAATAGAGATAGGATCTCCTACCACTGCATTTGTCTGCGTATCTATCACGGAAACATTTTGTGAACTATTGTTAACTACATAGGCATATTTGCCATCCGGTGTTACCGCTACTCCAGTAGGACCAGAACCAACGGGAATAGAACTACCTATGACTGAATTTGTCTGCGTATCTATCACGGAAACAGTATTTGACCCCGTGTTAGTCACATAGGCATATCTACCATCCGGGGTTATCGCTACTCCCCCAGGAGAAGAACCAACTGGAATTGTAGCTATTACTTCATTTGTACTCGTATCTATAACTGAAACAGTATTTGCACCTGAGTTAGCCACATAGGCATACGGGTATGCGTCTATTTTTGAGGGAATTAGAATCTGTGCGGTCCAAATCGCACCAGCCATCACCACACTGATTATCATTTTGCCCTTATCACTTATCATTTTACATTTTACATTTTGCATTTTATTTTTTTACCGCCTTTCGCTTTTTGGTAGGTTCTCGGATAAAATTGAGGGTTGCTTTTATTGAGCTTCACACACCTTGAATTTTTCCTTCACCCCCAAAATTTCCCGAGCTGTGCAATTAGAAATAAAAGGATAATATTTTGGGGACGCTGTCCCCAAGCCGCTGCTGGGGGTTTTGGGGAACGCGTTCCCCCACTGGAGTCTGGGGCAAAGCCCCAGAACATCTTCCTTAATTTTCTACCTCCACAGGTCGAATTTTCCTCCCCATTTTTGCCGATATATTAGATAGAAATAACAAACAAAACCAGGGAGATGGTAACCATATTACCAATATATAATCATAACCAACTAAAACCTGGCGTGGTCCTGAACTTGATTCAGGACAGGCAAGGTTCAGAATAGATCAAGAATCGAAAATCTATTTATCACACCTCTATATTTTCTCGAGGAGGCTTCCTTCTATTCTGCATCCTCTCTCTTAAGAATTCCAAATTCCAGTGTTTTCAGAAACTTTTCATTTTAAGTTGAACGCTACTTAATCATTCCATCTTCCAATCTTTATCCTTCCTTTATTTCATCATAAGTTATAAGCTGGATGCCCAATTTCTTACAGGCATCTTTACCTTCATCCCGCATATTTACACAGACAAATACTGGTTTTGGCTTCTTGCTTGTTTTAGCCTCATATAGTTTTGCTTTACGGGAAAGTGTGGTTACATCACCAGAACCAGCAGAAGAACTTATCTCAACCAGATAATCCTCTCCATCCTTTATCAAAAGGTCAATCTGAACCTCTTGAGGATAGCCAAATACATACCCTTTCTCATCCTCTATCTTTAGTTCCCTGATCTCAGTTATCTTAAGATTTTTAAGGAGAAGCTCTTTTAATGTATTTCTTAAGGTTTTCTCAGTAAATATGCCCCATCTTGCTCCTACTGTGTCTATTTTTATGGATACATCCTGGATTACTTGACGGGTCTCTTTTCTAAACTCATGCATCTCCTTCATAAACGCCTCAAACCTTCTCTCTGAGTCCTCAAATCTTCTGTTGGTTTCCTCCCTCATCTGTTTCATCTCAGCAATCATTGCTTCAAATCTTTTATTTGTTTCTTCCCTTTGCTCCTCAAATCTTTTATTTGTTTCTTCCCTTGAAAGCCTTATTTCTTCAAGTACCCTGTTTATTTCATCCTTCCTGACCAATGCCTCGCTTAAAACAATAGCAACCTCTTTTCTAAATTGATCATCCCGCCTTAAAAGTATAGGAAGTAACTTTAAGATATGCGATTCTTCTTCCTTTATTAATGAAACAGGCATAATGATAGGCCTCCTTAATTTATCGGATTCTTTTTTTAAGATATCACAAAGCATCCTGGATGCTCTGTTGAAAACAATTTTTTGCTTATCTTATCTTCAATTGTAAAGTAACAGTCCCCACACCTCCTACTTCAACAGCACTACCCATTACCCACTTAATCTTAGTTATTGGCAAACTCGAAGAGGTGCCAAAATTATTACTGTTATCATGGCAATAATAAATAGTTGTATTAGTGCCTCTAGCCTCCTGGAAAATGGTATTTATTGGAATTACATCTATGATACTTACCTCATTTAAGGTATATGGAGCAAGGTTTTGATAGGTAATGTTATAGTTTAGTATATCACCAGGCTTGGCAGAAGGCGTATTAACCCACTTTCTCAAAACTACCTGCTGGGCAGATACAGAGATTGGTAAAATAAAGATAGCTATGATAAAACTAATAATTAACCTCCATTTCATTATACTGGTAACTCCTTTTTGAAACGTGTCCGGTATCCGTTGTCCGTGGTCCGTAAAGGGATACGTTAAACGGACACGCTTCACGACCTTATTACTTTATAATCCCAATCTTACCTGATATTTTATAGCCCTCTTCAGTTGTAATCACATAGATATAAATTCCACTTGCTACCTTTTCACCATCTTCATTTTTCCCATCCCATGTAGGTCTACCACTATCTACAGGTGTCACTTCAATCGTTTTTACCAATTCTCCAGCAACAGTAAATATTCTAATGGTAGCAGAATCTGTTATATCGGCAAATGTCATCCTATTATGTATTGCCGGTTTAAATGGATTAGGATAAACATAGACTTTGGATAAATCCTTACCAAAAGGAATTCCTCTTATGAGATAGACAGAAAAATGCCTCACCTCTGCAGAAAGAGTATTGGCTAAAATATCAATCACTCCTCCTGGCACCTCTACCCACTTATTATCCTGCAAGACATACATTTTTAAAGAACTTTCCCCTATTGTTGTTCCATCTACTATGCCATCCTGATTGACATCAGGATAAGGAATAGTAATAGTAAGTTGTTTCTTAAAATCTTGTGTAATTGTTCCCTCTTCCTCATAGGCTAAAAAGACTCGCACTGTAGAATCTATTTTCTTATAAATATGGTCGCCATCATCCGCCAGTTCAATTTTTAATCCCTTAATTTGTTCCTCAAATAACTGAGGGGTATTAATTGGATCTATGATAGAGATATAGGTAGTAGTGACAAAGGCATCTTCCGGAACCTCTATCTTCGTCTTTTTATCCTCCCCTACGATTACCTGAGGAGTAGAGGTAGCGACAACTGGTGTTAAAATTAGTGTCTCTACCATATTAGAGCACACAAAGCGATTTACCCCATCATTATAAAAGATAATTACATCTCCAAGCAAATCAACTTCACCAAAATTACCCTCATCTCCTCCATTACGAATGATCTCTGAAAAGGATAGGTGAGGTAAAAAAAACATAAGTATCAGGAAGACAATCAATTGGTAATTCATTGGCTTAACTTCCTTAAATTCACTTTGCAAATTCTATTAGTCTGTCCTAACTCATCACCCCCCTGTTACCTTAAACCCATACTTTAGCTCTTTTAATTCCATCAGAACCTGACTTAACAATTCATAATCAAATGATAATTTTTGACTCTATAAAAGATATAATTTTGGACACACCTTGAGTATTATCCAATTTCTTGAACCTCGTTATAAATAAATTATGCTGGTTTGGTTTACTACTTTCTGTATCCATCAATACCTTTCTCTTTTATAATATCCGCAGATTTCACAGATTATAGTTTCTTCATCCGATATCTGCGTCCTCAAAAAGCAAAAATATTTACATAACTCCTGCATATCTTAAGCTTTCAGCCAATCTTGGTTCTCTTAAAGCGAATTCTTTAAGTGCCCGACTAATCTTCTCTTCTTTCTCCTCTAATTCATTCATCTTTTTCACCGCAGGCGAGATTGCCGTTCTTCTATCCCAAATGATAAAACCTACCAATGTAAAAATTCCGGCTAACATAACATATAAAAGACTTCTCACATCATCTATCCGCTTATTGACATCATCTATCCGTTTATTCACATCATCTATCCGCTTATTTACATATCCGAATTCTTTTTGCATTTCTTCCCTGAGGGCTTGAACTTCTTCTTTAACTATCTTCCGTATTTCTTCTATGTCCTGTTTAGTCAAATCTGCATATACACCACTACTGGAAAAAATTACTATCCCCATGACAAATAGTGTCAATAGTCCTTTGATAATTTTTTGGTCTATATGGCCTTTACCCAATTTGCTGGTCCTCGTTATAAATAAATTATGCTGGTTTGGTTTACTACTTTCGGTATTCATCAGAACCTTTCTCTTTTTTTATATCCGCAGATTTCACAGATTTTTAGTTTTTTAAAATCATAGGTTAAAATCTTGCGTTTATCCGCTTCCTCAAAAAGCAAAAATATTTACATAACTCCTGCATATCTTAAGCTTTCAGCCAATCTTGGTTCTCTTAAAGCGAATTCTTTAAGTGCCCGACTAATCTTCTCTTCTTTCTCCTCTAATTCATTTATCTTCTTCACCGCAGGCGAGATTGCCGTTCTTCTATCCCAAATGATAAAACCTACCAATGTAAAAATTCCGGCTAACATAACATATAAAAGATTTCTCACATCATCTATCCGCTTATTGACATCATCTATCCGTTTATTTACATATCCGAATTCTTTTTGCATTTCTTCCCTGAGGGCTTGAACTTCTTCTTTAACTATCTTCCGTATTTCTTCTATGTCCTGTTTAGTCAAATCTGCATATACAGCACTACTGGAAAAAATTACTATCCCCATGACAAATAGAGTCAATAGTCCTTTGATAATTTTTTGGTCTATATGGCCTTTACCCAATTTGCTGGTCCTCGTTATAAATAAATTATACTGGTTTGGTCTACTACTTTCTGTTTCCATCAGTACCTTCTCTTTTTTTATTTAGGACGCGAGATTCTTGCGCAGATTATCAGGATAATATTAAAATCCTGCTTAAAATCTTGCGTTTATCGGCGTCCTCAAAAAGCAAAATAGTGATGATTAAAAGATTAAACCATCACTATCTTTTTGGCAAAAAGAAAGAAATATTAATAATTTCATTTAAAACTATTTTTGGCTGTCTTGTTTTCAGGAATTTTACAAAATACATTGATTTCTCATCCTTTCCTTATTTATTTAGTTTCTTCGGATTCCTGTCCACTTTCTTCAATCTTTATTTCTTCCTTTTTCTCTTCTACAACCATAAAACTAACAGTCTGAACACTCCATGTATGGAAGCCAATTACCCTTACTCTTACTTCTCCCGGGGCTTTAGTATTTACGGTAAAATTAGTCAAAAATCTGCCATTTTCATCAGCGGTTGCTTTGGCTATTTCAGTACTTCTTCCAAAATCTACTCGAACTGATTCATTTGCCCCATAGCCATTTCCTTCTATCTGGACTACGGTTCCATAGTGTCCTGATGTAGGAGAAATCAACACTTTTTCTTTTATGCTCAAGGTATCACTTTTTTGTGCATTAGAACTTTTGCCTGTAACTGTATATGTCTTTTTACCACCAACTTGTGGTTCAATCTTAAACGAAATACTGAAATTCCCCTCTAAATCTGTGTTACCACTTGCCACATCTTTTGCCTTATCCACATCAATTTGCACTAATTCATTAACATCAAATCCATCACCCTGTATTTCTACCACATTCCCAACTGATGGAGAGGCATTTGGTGATATAAGTTTTATTCTTGGTTGAACAAGGAAATCTTCTTTTAAAACTTCACCATCAGTCAAACTTACCACCTTAACAATAGCCTTACCTCCGGGATGAGTTGGGATTTTGAAACCCGCATCAAAATTACCCTGACGAACATCACTCGTGACTATGGCACTTGTCATCACCTTACCAAAGTCAATTTTAATCGGTTCATTAGCAGGAAAACCTTCACCATGAATATGAATATTGCTCTCAACTTCCCCACTGGTTGGATTTATTTGTATGGTTGGTAATGTTGTAAATGCATCGGTAAAACTTATCTGGCGGCTATTAATTCCTACAACAGCTAACCGTCTTGTAACCTTACCTGGTTGAGGACTAACTCTTATCTCAGCCTCAACCATACCATCACAATTAGATTCCGTTCTTCCTGCGGCTAAAGTCCGGCCTAAATCAATCCGAATTGGTTCTGAAGAACCAAATCCTGTAGCAACTACCGTGATAAGACTTCCCACAATTCCTCTGGTAGGTGTAACTAACTCAATATTAGGCGTAATCACAAATCCCCTTTCATCTTTCTCACCAGTTAAAAGTCCCGTGACACTAATATCTTTCCTGCCCTGAAATTGGGTATTAACCGTAAATATAAAAGAGAACTTCCCATTGCTGGTAGATGTAGTGCGAATAATACTTTCCGTCTTACCAAAATCAACTCGAATTGGCTCGTTGTTTCCATAACCTGCGCCTTCCACAGTAACTACTGTGCCCACACAACCATTAGTTGGATTAACAGATTGGATTCCGCCTTGCAAAACATATTGAGTGGTATTGCTTTCTTTTGAAACCGTGCCACTGACAACAATTTTCTTTGTCCCGGCTGGTTGTTCATCAGATGTAAAAACGATACCAAATCCTCCCTGGCCATCGGCTAAAATAGACTTCATCTCTTTATTTTCTCCAAAACTTATAGATATTTCCTCTCCTGAGCCATAGCCATCTCCCTCAATCGTAATAAATTCACCTACCTTACCACAAGTAGGTGTCATTAAACTAATTCTACTCTTTACGGCTATTGTGCCTCTATCTAAGGCATAAGAAATGAATCCAACAACGACAAATTTATTCTCTCCAGCAGGATGCCTACCCAGTTGAAATGATGTTGAAAAACTACCTTCACCATTACATTGTGTTTGAACCGCACCAAACTGTCCAGGCAAATCAATTCTCACCGTCTCTGAAGGAGTATAACCTTCACCTTCAACAGTAATCATTATCCCTACAGTTCCTGATGTCGGATTGACTAAAGTTATCTTCCCTGCCTCTGCGGTAGTGCCCACTCCAATAATTATTCCCAGACATAAATAAACTAATCTCACTATTCTTTTTTTATTTATACACATATCTTTTCTCTAACCCTCCCTTGATAATTAAAATTTTTTGCTTTTTTGTTTAAAATTGTGATATTTCTTTGACAGTAAAAAAATAAAGAAGGATACTTTAATAGTTACCCTCCTTTATCTTAATAATACCCAGTTTTGTTGATTCATCCAAATGATGTAGAGCATCAGAAATCAGTTGGGACTTCCTTTGCCCTGGCTCATTTTAAAAGAAGTTTCGCCTTAATGTAAGGCTTTTCATTATGGTGAGTTTTAGAAATATCTGTTGTATTTTACCATAATAGTATAAATCTGTCAAGCAAAAAATTTATTTTTTTAAAAAAAAATATGGCAGGTCATAAGCCGAATTCTGTAACTATATGATACTCATATAGTTTGGTAATCATTTCTCTACGAAAAAAATTTATCTTTTTTTTCTTTAGCGACCTACCCGAAAAAAAGGTGGTATTTTTACCACTTTTAAGTAATAAATACCAAACTGTTAGCAGGCGACTAACAAGGCTAAAAAATCCTCTTTTTTCCCTATTTGGTCTTGCACCAGGTGGGGTTTACCGAGCTAAGGAAGTTACCTTCCTTACTGGTGTGCTCTTACCACACCTTTTCACCCTTACCAGAATTAGTGGTCAGTAGTCAGTAGATAGTAGTCAGTAGATAGTAATTAGTATTTAAGGTTATTAAGGTTACCACTAATTCTTCGGCGGTATATTTTCTGTGGCACTTTCCGTAGGTTTTTACAACCCCCTGGGGATTACCCAGCACCCTGCCTTCTGGTGTTCGGACTTTCCTCTTCTGTTTATTGGTAATTGGTTAAATGGTAACTGGTTAAATAATTACCCGTTACCACTCACCAATTACCAATTTTTAGATGCTGGATTCTAAGAGATATAACTCACCATATTTTTTAGCTCCTTGATACCCCGAATCCAGCATCTTTATAGAAGCGATCACCTGACCTACCTCTTATATTATACCATAAATTTGGGGAAAAGTCAATGGGGAAATGGGGAGAGGGGGAGACGGAGAAACGGAGAATAGGAGAAACGCTCATGAGTCTGCGACTCACAAAGGACGATGAAAATGTAGTTTTGTAAGTCAAGCAATTACAATAACTTACGGACATTTTCAGGAGAACGCTCATGCCCACAGGAAGTGGGCACAAAGGAAGATGAAAATGGGTTTGATGGTTTGATGGTTCAGGTGAAATCAGGCTGAAGCCTGCGGCTACCAGCCTTCCCGAACCCCGAACCCCCGAGTCCCGAGTCCCGATTTTCAGGAGAAACCGGGCATGAGCCTGCGACTCACAAACGAGGATGAAAATTTTTGGAGTGCGGTGGCTTGCCACCGCTTTGGAGGTAAGCCAAAAGTGGCTTTGGCAAAGTAAAGCAAGCCAAAGCGAAAGCAAGCTTTCGCACTCCATATACTATTTTCAGGAGAAAGAAGAATCAAAAAATATTCTCCCTTTCCCCCATTCTCCGTTTCCCCGTTTCTCCCCTATCTGTCCTCTGTCTTACTTAATTACACCAATCTTACCCTTCTTGACCGGGCTGGCTTTGTCATTGAGAAGGAATATGTAGATACCTGAAGCAACTTCATTTTTATCTTTATTCTTCAAATCCCAGATAATCTCATTCTGATTTTTTACCTCTCCTTCATAGACTAATTCAGCGGCAATATTGAATATCTTCAAATTAACGGTTCTGTTATTTGGAATTTTAGTAAAGTGAACTGTATCGCCTTTATGTGCAGGATTGGGATAGACAATCACTGACTCTAAATTCTCATATAGCGTCGGCACGGTAATAGTTACCTCATCATCTACAACATCAGGGATTATAATCTCATTCTCCTGTTCCTCATTTATCCTCTGTTCAACAAATACTGTCTTGCGATTGTCGTCTTCATTATAGTCAAATTCAATCTTAGAATATCCACCACCTTTGATTACCTTAAATGGAATAGTTGCAAATAACCCACTATCTTGCCCGGTGTTAGGACTCCATAACAAAAGGGTATAATCAATCAACCCTTGTGTATTATCCACATTAGATATCACTACCTTCTTATCTTCTTGACAGAACTTGCCTTGGCTAACAGTAATAACCTGTAATATCTCAGGATTAAATCCTAAGTGCATCTCACCTCCAAAGTAGTTTTTGGCATCATTGATGAACACCTTAAGATTGATAATATCGCCAACTCTGAGGTCGTTTATATCTACATCATCCACCCCTTCAATCTCAAATGATAGAGTAATCTTTTCCCCGGTCATCCTTTTTTCCTTCATTGCCGCCATAGCAGGACTTCTCATTCTCCCTGCCTGGGTTCCACCATAGTTATAGTAATAGACCGGGAAATCCTCCACATTAACATAAGTATCGTGGTCAAAATCTGCTTCTCTATAGATTGTCCACCAGTCGGGGTTTCCTTGTGCCTCATATTTACCAAAGGCATTAACAAAGTAAGGCCAATCTAAAGAATTCACCAAACCATCATTAGTTATATCTCCTGCTAATAATGTTTTTGTGCCAATGTCCGTAGTATCATTAATTTGTGTTGGGTTAATGCAGGTACCAGTCACCGTTAATGGTGAAGCACCATAGGTATCAAAATATAAGGTATATGTGCCAACATTGATGTTATTAAGGATAAAGTAACCTTGAGGATTAGTCGTAGTGCTCGTCCCCAGTTCGGTAATTGTTACAGTAACTCCTTGTGTGCCAAGGAGGGTTGAAGTGCCCTGGTCAAGCAGACAAAAGCCTGCAATATTCCCAAATCGACGCAAGGAATGGGCAGTAAATATAACTGGTGAACCCGCTAATCCGGTTGATGTAGCATTAACAGTATATGTTCCTGGTGGTTCTGTGCCTAAGGTAAGCCAGCCTTCAGCCCTGCCAGCAGAAGTAGTTACAGTCTGGCTCGGGAAGATTGAGTCCCCTGATGCACCAGATGGAACAGAAATAATCATCCAGCCTACTGGCACATCCGGACAGGGATTACTATAGGTATCAATTGCCTTAACCACGAATGGATTGGGTAAGGTTGTGGTGCAGGTTCCAATCTGATTATCACCAGAAACTTTGACCAGTTGTGTGGGCGTGCCAGGGGTAATAATTACCGAGGTAGTGGCAATCGCACCAAGGTATGTTGCGGTAATAGTGTATGTGCCGATGAAGCATGGGAAGTAGATATTTTGGGTAAATGAACCGCCACCAGAGCTAGTGAATGTCGTTGACCCAGTCACAGTTATCGTTGCCTCTCCACAGACCGCATAACAATTATACACTGTTGGCACCCCTGCACGCACAGCCGCATTCCTCGGTTCCAGATAAAGAGAACCAATGACCTGATAATTACCGCTCTCTTTCCGACAAGGTATCTCGTGAACATCTACATCTATCAATATGGTATTGCGGTTATGCTGAGTATCCGAATCAAACACTACCGTTGAACTCCCACTTGCCTTTGCACGGAACTTGACGGTGCAAAGTGTTCCTGAACCTGTAACTGAATTTGTTGCTATCCCAACAGCATAATCTATCGTTCCAGTCCCATTCTCAAATTTCTTTATCATCACCAGAGGATTAGGGATAAATGTTCCCGTCCCCATCTCTACTACCTCAAGAATAGCAGGATTAAAACTAAGATATGTCCCGGCAGTAATCAAACGATTGACATTTATTACCTCGATATTAACGGTAAATTCCTGACCTATGGCGACATTCTGAGATGCCGGGATAATCCTTAACATGGTTCTTGAGAAAATGTTAAAGCTTGTCATGGCACAAATCGCCAGTCTATCGTCAAACGCAATTATAGTTGTTGTTCCCTGTGGCTGAGTATTTACCGTGAAGACACATTGGAAGACGCCCATGAGATTTGTAGATGTGTAGGCAATTGTCCGTGTTGTGCCAAAGGCAATCCGGATACAACTACTTGCCCCAAAACCATTACCTATTACCGTAACCATAGAACCTATAGTGCCAGAAGTAGGGGTAACAAAGATTATATTTGGTAGGATAGTGAATCTCTCAAAAACTCTCTCTTGAGTGCTCAACCCCATAACACTAATGGTGGTATTTCCGAAAGGTTGGGTATCGACAATAAAGGAAGTGTTAAAATTACCATTACCAGTTGTGGAGGCAGTTGTAAGCGAGACTACGCTTCCAAAACTTATCATTATCATTTCTGTTGCCCCAAATCCATTCCCTATGACGGTGACACTTGAACCTACAGTGCCTGCAATCGGACTTATGAGAACAATACTTCCCCTGATAAAAAAGAAGTTCATAGATTGTAGTCCTGTTGTTAATCCATAACAGCCAATACTGGTAGTGCCGTAAGGCTGCATATTTACAGTAAAGGCGGTAGTAAAAGTGCCAGAGGCATTAGAGGTAACAGAACAAATAGCAAGAGTATGGCCAAAATCAACTCGGACCAACTCATTAGCCCCGAAGCCATTACCTCTGACGGTGACTACAGTTCCTACTATCCCTTGCACAGGACTGACTAAAATGATACTTGAGTAGATACGGAAGGAAGCCATGGCCCTACATTGTGAGTTCAAACCTGTAGCCACAATGGTAGTCCATCCGTAAGGCTGAGTATTTATGGTAAATGTGGTCATAAAATTCCCTTCCGCATAAGTAGAGATTAACTGAATTGTCCGTGTTGTGCCAAAGTCAATTCGGACTGATTCATTACCCCCATAACCATTCCCGGCGATAGTTACCAGACTCCCTATTGTGCCTATGTTAGGAGTGAGGAAAATCTTCGGGAAAATAAAGAATACCGATGTCACTCTCCATCCTGAGTTCAAACCTGTAGCCGCAATGGTAGTACTCCCATAAGCCTGGATATTAACGGTAAATGTAGTAACAAAACTTCCGCTGGCATCAGCCATAGTCATTTGAATAGTTCGTGTAGTCCCAAAACTGATATGGATACCTTCCGTCGCCCCAAAGCCATTACCTCTAACCATGACAAAACTGCCTACTGTCCCTGTCCGGGGAGAAACAAAAATTATAGATGGCAGGATACGGAATGTTGTATTAGCCATTGCCCCTGAATTTACCCCGGTAGCCCTGATTGTAGTTGTGCCGTAAGGCTGGGTATCAATGGTAAATGTAGTCGCAAAGGTTCCTTCAACAGTAGCAGGGATGGATGTAATCATCAGTGTAGTCCCAAAGTCGATACGGACAACTTCATTTCCCCCAAAGCCATTACCCCAGACAGTAACCATAGTTCCTACTGTGCCGAATGCAGGAATAACCTGAATTATTTTTGGCTGGATACAAAATACCGCATCTGCCGACCTGCCGGAACCTAACCCCACCGCCCTTACTGTCTTGGTGCCATAAGGCTGGATATTAACCGTAAAAGTAATATTAAATTGACCTGAACCATCAGTAGAGGCAGTGGTAATAGAAGGGGTATTTCCAAAATGTATCATGACACATTCAGATGCACCAAACCCTGCTCCTGATACTGTAACCAAACTACCTACAGTTCCTTGAGATGGGATAACTATGATATATGTTGAAGTCGGTGTGCCTTGAAACTCATAGGCGCCCATATCTACAGTGCGAACAATCCGAGGATGGCCATCTTTGTCGGTTGTCAGCCAGGCTGGGACAGCGGTGTTTGAACCTACATCTATGCAAGGAGAGCTTGCTTGCAGATGATAATCCCCACCGCCAACAAACTGCGGGTCAGCAGCAATGTTGCCTTCTCCTGCATAACCGCTCTGGATATCAGAGTAGGTGATGTTTATAGAGCTGGAATCTAAATAGATTTCATCTGGAGTATCACCCCATAGGATACTGTTGACAACTGTCGGCGAGGAGGAGGAGCAAAAAATCCCGCCGCCCTGCCCACTAGCTGAATTTCCACTGATGCTACAGTTGGCAATTGTCGGCGAGGAGGAGAACTCGCAAAAAATCCCGCCACCCCAACCAGCTGAATTTCCACTGATGCTACAGTTGGTAATTGCCGGCGAGGAGGACCAGCAAAAAATCCCGCCGCCATCCTCAGCTGAATTTCCACTGATGCTACAGTTGGTAATTGCCGGCGAGGAGGAGGAGACGCAAAAAATCCCGCCGCCGACCCCACCAGCTGAATTTCCACTGATGCTACAGTTGGTAATTGCCGGCGAGGAGGAGTCGCAAAAGATCCCGCCGCCGTATCCACCACTAGCTGAATTTCCACTGATGCTACAGTTGGTAATTGTCGGCGAGGAGGAGTTGCAATAAATCCCGCCGCCGTCCCGACTAGCTGAATTTCCACTGATGGTGCAGTTGGTAATTGTCGGCGAGGAGGAGGAGTTGCAATAAATCCCGCCGCCGTCCCCACTAGCTGAATTTCCACTGATGCTACAGTTGCTAATTGTCGGCGAGGAGGAGTTGCTGCAATAAATCCCGCCGCCATAGGTAGCTCGTCCGTTCTGTATTGTGAACCCACTCAGAACCGAGTTAGTTCCCTCGCCAGAATTAAAGGTTACCACACTACCACTGGCATTGCCGTTAATTATGGTAGTGGTCGTGCCATGGACAGATTGGACGGTGATACCTTTGCCCAGAAAATTAATGTTCTCAATGTATGTCCCATTATTTACTAACACCGTATCTCCATTTGTCGCCGCATTAATTGCAGACTGAATGGTTGTATAACTCCCCGGGACATACAAATCCGCGGCATTTGCCCCCTGTGTTAAAAAAACTACCCCTAATACCATCAACCCTAAAATTTTTTTCATTTTTTTATTCCTCCTTTTATTTTCTTTTTAAGTCTTATGCAAAATGCATAAGTTTTTGATAAAAAATAACTTATACTTAATATTTTTCTTGACTTTTCCTCCATCTTCTGATATAAACTTATTGAAAATAAAAACCTTATATTAAAAAACTGACTATACTCTATCTTTTCAACAATTCCCTTTCCCTCCAAATTCATTTCAAACCTCTATTTTACCTTTACGACTGTATCTTTTTGCCCTCTCCCTTCATAATTGTCCTCAATTTCCCTCCCAAATTTCTTATTTTGCAGAAGGTTAACCCACCAGTTTTACACCACTGGTACAATTCCGAATTTCTCTCCTGGTTTTATTGGACTTTTCTTAGATAAAAACAAGGGAAGAAAACTCTCCTCATTAATTTTAACTGCTACCAGGTCATATTCTTCATATAATCTTCTATTTTCTAACAAAGCCCTATCTCCTGGGATAGCGCCAGTTATAAATTGATAATACTTCACCACTTTTTCCCTTTCGATATTTCCTGGCAATAATTCACTTGCTCCAATAATAATCAAATCTGGCTTTTTAGAGATAACATAATCACTATCAAACTTCAGGTGACCAATTGCACCAGAACCCACTTTGGTTTGACTTTTTGCAATATGTTTATCATTCAACCCTAACATATCAATAGCCTTAAAACGAGTATAATAAGGAATTATACCTGCTGGATTAAGAGCAATAGAGGTAGAAGAAGGAAATCTTTTGACAAACCAATCACTTATTAGCACTCTGTTCTTTTCTATTTTCGTGTATTCCGTAACTAAACTTTTTGCCTGAGAACCTGTAGGTGTGGAGGTAATACTATGATATAATGAATAGACCAATATCCCAACAATGAGAAAAGAAAAAATATGTTTATTATAGGCAAAGACTAATCTCGTTTCTAAAACATCTTTTAGTTCTTTAAAAGATTCTCCTATCAAAAGAGCAAATAGAGGTAGTAAAGGAACTAAAAATCTAAAGCAAGGAAAACTATCTCCCCCTATCCATAAGATATAAATACAAAATGGGATTATCAAGGTAATTATATAAGTAAACCATAGTTTTTTGAAATTAAAAAATGTTACCAAAAGAAAGAAAAGAAGCAAGAAAAGATTAAAATTAGTTTTCAGAAATTCAAAGAGATAAAATTTGCCCGCATCATATAGAGCGAGGTTAGAAGGAGCCTTGGCATAAAAGGTATTTGGGAAAATATCACCATAATAAGAGATTTTAAAAGCAAGGTAAGGAAGAAAGATAACCAAAAATCCTCCCATGAAAAGGAAAATATCTCTCCAATATCTTTTCATTCTTCCTGTTAATCCAGATAACACCTTATGTCCAAAGGTAAGAAGGGCTAATAATATACCTTCCGGTCTGGTCAAAGAAGTAAGGGCAAATAAGCATCCAGAATAGATGTTATTCTTAAGTTTGTCTTGTTTAAGGTAAAAGAGGACTCCTGCAGTAATTAAAAAGCCAAAGAGATGGGTTTCAAGTCCTCCTGTAGCCCATAAGACATAACCAGAACTACATATTAGAAAGAGGGACGGAATAAGAGCATAAAAATTGTATCCACTTATTATTCTGGCAATCCTAAAGGTAAGCATTACCGTAGCGCTGCTAAGAATAATTCCTGATATTTTAGATATCAAAATAGGTTCCAAACCTACTTTCATAAATCCACTTAAGATTATTACCCATAGGAAATTACTATAACCTTCCACCCTTTCACCCATGTTATAAACTAATCCTTTTCCATGAATAAAGTTATCTGCATATCTAAAAGAGATATAAGCATCATCAATTAAGTGGACAAAATTAAATGAAGCGATATGCCACCATAAAAATATCAATATACCTACGATACCTCCCCATAATAGATAGGGAAGGTTCTTGTTAAAATCAATTTGTTTTAGGAAACTATATTGTTGATTTGTATTCTTTTTGTATTTTTTCTTTTTAGCCATTGATATTTCCTTTAGTTAGTAAACTGATAGAAATTTGATAATATGTAAAGACAATGGGAGAAACTTCATTGACACTAATTTTTCATATGGGACGCAGCTGAACGCACATTTTGCGGATTAAATGGATTTCTTCTTGTAAGCGGATTAAACGGATTAAGCGGAAAAAAATAAATAAATCCTTAGTGTCCTGACCTAATTAACAACGAGGAGTAGAGGATATTTTATAAGTGTAGCTCTATTTAGCCAATTGAACCCGAAGAGCACGAATAACCAACTAACACCATTAAAAAAAATCCGCTCAATCCGCTAAATCCGCTTACTATTAAAAATCTGCTTACTAAACTTGCACATAAGGGCTTACTAATCTTTTGATAAACAACTTATCTGAGCCAAAATTTACCAACAACCCTATCTTTACCTGTGAAGCTTTTAAATAACTCAATAACTGAGCCTCAAATCGAGGGTGTAACTCTGCAACTGCCTTAATCTCTAAAATTACTTTCCCCTCTACTATCAAGTCTAAACGATATTCATCTATTATCTTATCTCGATAAATTATCTGAATAGGATGTTCTGTTAAAACTGATAATCCTTTAATATTTAATTCTTCTATTACAGCCTTTTTATAAGTTTCTTCTCTAAAACCAGGGCCAAGTTTATTATAAACTTCCATTAAACAGCTTCTAATTGCATAAGTTAAATCTCCGTAGATTAAATCATTTTTCATATTTTTGTTACACGGATTAAACGGATTTCTTTTGTAAGCGGATTGAGCGGATTGAGCTGATTTCTTTCTTGTAAGCGGATTGAGCGGATTGAGCTGATTTCTTTCTTGTAAGCGGATTGAGCGGATTGAGCTGATTAAGCGGATTTTTTTTATTCCTTTTTCCGCTAAATCTGCTAAATCCGCTTACACTAAACAATCTGCTCAATCCGCTTACTAAAAGAAATCCGCTTACTAAAGCAAACTACAAAATTCCAACTTCTCTTAAAACCGCGGCTAATTTAGGTTGTTGAATAGCATACTCCTTGAGCGCCTTTTCTATCCTTTCTTCTCTTTCCTCAAGTTCCTTTGTCTTTTTAACCGCAGGGGCAAGGGCTGTTCTTCTATCCCAGAGAACAAAGCCTGCTAAAGCAAACATACCTGCTAAAATGACATAAAGTAAATCTTTCAAATCATCTATCCGCTTATTCGTATCATCTATTCGCTTATTTATACTATTCTCAAGACCATCTATTCGTTGATTTACCTGACCAATCTCTCTTTGAATCTCCTCTTTTACAATCTTTCTTATCTCCTCTATGTCTTGTTTGGTTAAGTCAGCATAAGCAGAAGATAGCCCCATCATCCCCCAAACTATCCCTAAAACTACTAAACTAACGATTTTCTTCATTGAGTTAGATATCCTCCCCTTAAAACCTCGTCATTAGCGACACGCGGTGGGTTTTATCCAATTCATCGTAATCACAGAAGGCATAATCTATCTCCAGACCTGGATTAGCTAATTTAAATCCTGCACCATAGGTTAAACTTGAGGATTTTAGTGCATCTTTAGTCAAGGTTTTATAACCTGCTCGAAGTGCCACTATCTCCTTAATCCAATATTCTGCACCAAGATTGAAGTTGGTATCATTATCTGATGGGAAATTGACATCCAGCCCTAAGGTTAACGCATTATCCAGTAATTTATATGCACCACCAACCTTAATATTCAATGGCAGTGCATCTTTCTCACTGATAAATGCCTTTAGTTTAGGACCAAGATTTTGAATGGTTGCTCCAATGGTAAGATTTTCTACAGTAGGTTTGTATAAACAACCGATATCTAAAGCGATACCGGTAGATTTTTCATTATCTATCTTCATCTGAATATATTTTATACTCGCACCTAAATTACAATTTGCAGTCATTTTTTTGGCATAAGCAAAGGTCAAAGCAATATCCTTAGCGTCATATTCACCTATCTTCCCAGTTCCGTCTATTGTTCTATCAATACTGCCTGAATCTAATAGTGTCAAACCACCACCCATAATCCCACCCATAATTTGTTGAGGATGGATGTAGGCAAGATAATTGTAAGTAATTTCTTCTAACCAATCGGCATACATAAAAGTAGCCTGCCTGTTTTGGATATTAGCCAGACCGGCAGGATTCCAGTAGATGGCATTGATATCATCTGCAATAGCGACAAAGGTTTCACCCATCGCGATTGGTCTTGCCCCCTGGCTCAATTTCAAAAATACCGCCCCTTTTTCTCCCGGTGTTTTTGACAGACAATAATCCGCTGAAAAAACCGTAACTCCTATGACTATTAAACTTATTATCCTTTTCATTTTTTCTCCCTCCTTTTGCCTTTGGATAAAGATATATAAGGCTTAAACTTGTTTATATTATAACACATTTTTTTCGACTTGTCAATACCTTTTTTACATTTCTTTTTGTCTTGCTCCTGAAAAAATACTTTATTAGCCACTGAAAAAACCTGAATTAGTGAATTAGGAGATTAGCCATCCCTAATTCTCTAATTCTCTAATTCTCTAACTTCTCTCCCCATACCATTTTTTCGTAAATTCTTGATATTCTTTGCTTTTTTCCTTTATTTTTCGCCACCAGGATTCATTGTTAATATACCAATCTATGGTTTGTTTTATGCCTTTCTGGAAACTAACCGTTGGATGCCAACCAAATACTTTTTTTATCTTACTGGTATTAACGGCATGACGCATAACATGACCGGGGCGGTCTGTGACAAATTGCATCAAAGATTCATTTTTTCCTACGATTTGTAAAATTGTCTTACCTATTTGTAAAATGTTAAACTCCTCCCCACCTCCAATATTAAATACTTCACCATCCTGACCTGCGGTATGAAGTAATAAATCTAACGCTTCACAATGGTCAAGCACATATATCCAATCACGAGTATTTATACCAGTTCCATAAACAGGCAATGGTTTATTTTCTAATGCATTGGAAATGAATAAAGGGATGAGTTTTTCGGGGTATTGATATGGACCATAATTGTTGCTACAACGAGAGATGACAACCGGAAGTTTATAGTTTGTGTAATAAGAATATGCTAATCTATCAGCCCCGGCTTTACTTGCCGCATAAGGAGATTTAGGCATTAAAGGGTCTGTTTCTAATGAAGGTCTATCCTCTCCGTCAGGGGATTTTGCTTCACCATAAACCTCGTCTGTAGAAATATGTAAAAATCTTTTAATATTATGCTTTTTAGCAGATTCAAGCAATATATATGTCCCATAAACATTTGTCTGAATAAAAGTTCCTGCCTCTAAGATAGACCTGTCAACATGGGTTTCAGCGGCAAAATGGACAACGGCATCAGTATCCTTCATTAAACTATCCACTATCTCTTTATCACAAATATTGCCATGATGGAAAGCAAACTTTGGATTTTGAAATATATCCTGTTCAAAATTATCCAGATTCCCCGCATAAGTCAGAGCATCTAAAACCGTTACTTGATAATCAGAATACTTTTTCAGGATATACTTAACAAAGTTACTCCCAATAAATCCTGCTCCACCTGTAATTAATAATCGCATTTTTTTAAGACCTCCATTTTTAAAGGTTAGTGGTAACTATTCACCGCAGAGACGCGGAGACACAGAGAAAAAATTAAAATCTATTGGCTATACGCTTAATTCCATCTCTTAAAACAGAAACATTAAAATTGATCAATTCAATTGCTGCACCAATAATTTTTTCTGTTATCTGATTTATTTCCATGTTTTCTCTGTTCCTCTGCGTCTCTGCGGTGAATAGTTACAGGTTAGCGGACAGATATCAGAGGACAAAGGTCAGGTAAACTTTAATATCTCTCCACTGTCTTCTGTCTTCTGTCTTCTGTCTTCTGAATTATACTATTCCTACCTTACTTCCATCACCAAGCATAAAGCGATAGGCTTTAGGTTTATGCTGGGATTTAATAATTTCTACATCCTTGCCAACCAGTGTATCTTCAATCCTTACCCCTATATCCGAAATAGAGGTATTCTCTAAAATAATGCTATGTTCAATTTCGCTATTCCTGATATTAACATTATAATAGATAGAAGTAAATGGACCAACATAAGAATTAATAATCTTAGTTCCTTGTCCAATTATGACCGGTCCTCGAATAGTAGAATTTATCACTTGAGCCTGTTCTTCAATTACTACCTTACCCTCAATATTAGAATTATTGTCAACAAATCCCTCTATTTTATGTTGTAAAGTTTCAAGGATAATCCGATTTGCCTCTAACATATCCTCTAATTTGCCCGTATCTTTCCACCAACCGGTGATGATATGAGGTTGGACATCAAAATTTTGCTCAACCAGATATTGAATTGCATCGGTTATTTCAAGTTCATTGCGCCAGGAAGGTTTTATTGAATTTACAGCATTAAAGATATTCGAATCAAATAAATAAACTCCAACTAAGGCTAAATTACTTTTGGGCTGTTTTGGTTTTTCGACCAATCTTTTTATTTTTCCATTTTCATCAAGTTCAGCCACACCAAATTGCTCAGGATGTTCCACATTAGCTAATAAAATAAGGGCATTAGGGGATTTAGATTTGAATTCCTCGACAAATTGAGTTACACCATCTTTGACTAAATTATCTCCGAGATACATAACAAAAGGTTCATCCTTTATAAAATCCTGGCTTATTTTCACCGCATGGGCTAAACCTAATGGTGCCTCCTGTTCAATATAGGTAATCTTTACTCCCCATTTAGTTCCATCCTGACAGGCAGATTTAATCTCTTCTTTAGTGTCTCCAACAATTATTCCAATATCAGTAATTTGTGCAGATTTTAAAGCCTCTATGCCATAAAATAGGACAGGTTTATTGGCGACAGGAATAAGTTGTTTAGCCGAGGTATGGGTAATAGGTCGCAATCTTGTTCCTGCGCCGCCACTTAGAATCAATCCTTTCATTTTCAATTCTCCTTTACTTTTTTATTTTTGTTTTACCTTTTGTATTATTTCTAACAATATCTCTTTTGCCTTTAAAAAAGCAATGAAACGATGACTGATTTTATTTTTTATCTCACTCCCTAATTCTCCAAAGGTTTTGTTAAATCCATCCGGAATAAATATTGGGTCGTAACCAAATCCATAATTTCCTTTTGAAACTAAACTTATACCTCCTTCACATTCTCCAGATACAGTCATTATCTTTTCCTTAGATATAGATATTGCTACCACACATTTAAATCTTGCCCTTCTTTGTGAAATAGGAACTCCTTTTAATAACTCTAATAACAGTTGATTCCTTTCTGCATCTGAGAGTTTTTCTCCTCCAAACCGTGCAGATTTAAGACCCGGGGCACCACCTAAATAATCTACTTCTAATCCTGAATCATCAGATAAGGTTATTTTCCCGGTTAATTCAAAAATACACCTTGCCTTTTTCACCGCATTTTCTTCAAATGTATTTCCATCTTCAATAATATCTGGCAAAGTAAAAAAATCACTTAAAGATAAAATTTTAATCTCTAAATCTTCTAAAATCTTTTTTATTTCTGCTATTTTACCCTGATTCTTAGAGGCAATTACTATTTCCATAATAATAGTTATCCGTAAACTATGGTCACAGTTCACTGGTCAGTCTTCACTATTTACTATCTCTCTATCTGAACTTTTGCGTTTTTTTAGGTGGTGTCTGAAACAAGCTAAAGTTTAGCCATATGTGTTTAGCGAACCTATATCTTTCTCTAACGCTGAAAGCGTTGAACTTTACATAACCGTAGATGCAATCTACGGAAGAGACATATCCGCACTCCGCCGACCCTGAAAGGGTCGAATTTTATCCCTCGTTTAAAATTCAACCCTTTCAGGGTTGAGAGACATCAGATGTCCATTTCCGTAGGTTTCACCTACGGTTATGTAAAATTCAAACCTTTCAGGTTTGTATCCAATGCATAACTACGCTAAACACATACCTTTAGTCTGTTTCAGAGACTACCCAATTCTCTAAAAAACGCAAAAGTTTAGCTCTCTATAACTTGTTTCTGAATACTTATCAATTCATTAATTCCTTTTTTGGCTAAATCAATCAAAGTATTCAGGTCTTCAAGAGAAAACGGGTTACCTTCGGCAGTGCCCTGTATTTCAATAATCTTTCCTTTTCCGGTCATAGCCAGATTAACATCTACCTGAGCAGATGAATCCTCTTCATAGGTTAAATCTAACAAAGTTTGACCTTGAACAATACCAACGCTTGTTGCGGCAACAAAATCCATTATGGGGGATGTTTTAATCTTGTTTGACTCTTGTAATTCTTTAAATAATTCCACCATAGCGACAAAGGCACCAGTTATAGATGCCGTCCGAGTTCCGCCATCAGCCTGAATAACATCACAATCAATGTGAATGGTTCTTTCTCCAAAATTATTCAAATTGACAACTGCTCGTAGGCACCTACCTATTATTCGTTGAATCTCATGGGTTCTCCCACCTATTTTCCCTCGCGAGGATTCCCTCTCAGTTCGAGTCAGGGTAGAAAAAGGCAACATAGAATATTCAGCGTGTATCCAGCCCTGATTTGTTCCTTTTAAAAAAATAGGCACTCTATCTTCAATTGTTGCGGCACAAATCACCTTTGTATTACCCACTTCGATTAAAACTGAACCTCGAAGATGTTTAAGATAATGTGGTGTAATAATTACTGAACGCATTTGATTTTCTTCTCTTCCATCTTTACGCATCATTTCCTCTCCTTTTGTTTGGTAACGGGTAATTATCTACCAATTACCCGTTATCAGTTTATTTCCAGCCTGCTAATTTATGCACCTGCGGAATAATTCTAACTATACTTAATTTTTTATTCGCCTCTGCCTGATATTGAAGTAATTCCTGTAATGATAAATTATTATCCAATGGTTGAAGCACTAATGGGATATTACTACTTATTTCTTTTACCAAAAAAATAGCCCTCCTAAACTCATCCATCACCATTTGAGCACCTGAAATTATTTTTACAAAAACCTCTTTTTTATTAGCTATTCTTAAAAATTTTTCGTGTTCTTTCCAGAATGGTTTTAGCCCGGTCAAAGAAGGTAATTTAATATCCATAGCAATTATATCAATAAGATTAATAACCTGCTCTAATAGGTGAGGTAATGTTCCATTGGTTTCAAGATATATTTGTGTTTTATACCCTTTTTTTATTTCACTTATCAGGAGTTTTAAAGAATCAATTTGAATTAATGGTTCTCCGCCGGTTAAACAAATCATTGAATAATTTAGAATATCTTGTTTTATTAATTCAATTAAGGTAGAATTTGCCACAGGATTAGAAATCCTATTTTTTTTACCTTGACTTATTATTTCGCATTCCTGAGGTATGAGCAAAGATTGTGTAGTATCACAGAACTGGCATCTTAAATTACAACCTGCAACTCTAATGAAAACTTGCGGTTGTCCAATGTATATACCTTCTCCCTGTATGCTGGTAAAAACCTCAACTAAATTCATTTTACTTTTTTAAAATTGTAATACAAATAATGTTTCGTTTTGCGATTTGTAGCAAGATTTTAAAGGGTTCATTTTTATCACTCCCCCTAATTTCCTCTGGAAATCAGGTTTTTTGTCCCCAATTTCTAATTTCAAACCGCAGATAGCTTAACACATAAAATCCAACATTAAATCAACCGTAACCGTTCAGGGTGTAACGAAGGGGAAATGGAGAAATTAGGGAAAAAGTATTCTTATTTTAGTAAGAAAATCATATTATTTGAACTTTTGCGTTTTTTTTAGGTGTAAGAAAGGGGAAATGGAGAAAATTGGGGAAAGGGGAAAAAGAATTTCATGTATAACTAACTATATTTCTTATACTTAGAGAAAAATACTTCTTTTTCCTTTTCCCCCCTTTCCCGTTTCCCCTTATTTACACAAGACATTGAAATACAAAGTGTTAGCAAAAAACGCAAAAGTTTAGTCATATTATTTAGAATGTCATTGACAACTGATGAAATCTTCTGCTATCTAATTCTCCTACCCCTCTCCTTTCTCCCCATTTCCCCTTCTCTCCTTATGGACACCTGAACGCTTACAATCAACCTGTCTTTAATCATATCATAATCACCTATTTTTGTCAATAAAAAATATGTTGACAAAATTCATTTATTAGAATATAATTTTTAAACTATGAGTGTATTAGTTGTAGGAACTTTAGCCTTAGATTCAGTAAAAACACCTTTTGGCGAAGTAAAGAATGCCCTTGGAGGCTCAGCGGTATATTTTTCATTAGCCGCAAGTATTTTCACTCAAGTGAAATTAGTCGGGGTTGTTGGAATGGATTTCCCGGATG
>JBFLXS010000002.1 GCA_040755795.1 bacterium
GGTAATGGATTTGGAGCCAGTCAAACTATTCGTATAAAATTTGGCACGACACCAAGTATTACCTTTACCTCAACAGATGCCTACGGCAGTTTCTCAACCACATTCACCATTAATACCCAACCTTATGGACGGACGACTATTATAGCCTATAATGATGCCCTGGGTATATTTGCCATTGATAATACATTTATTAAACAGAACTTAGTGTTTATTACCCCTACCTCCGGCACAGTAGGAATAATAGTTACCTTATCTGGAGATGGCTATTGTGGAAATGATACGGTTTATGTTGATTTTGGGACGACACGAACTATAACCACTGTTTCTACCAGTGCAGGAGGGAGTTTCACAACTACCTTTACAATTGATACCCAACCTTATGGCTGGACCACAGTTAAGGCGTTTGGAGGAACGATTACCTACGAGGTTAAATTTAGAATTGAACCAAAGATTATCTTTATCTCGCCAACCGAAGGAACGGTAGGGACAATTATTACTTTACGAGGTAATGGATATAGAACTTCTGAAACGGTAACAATAGAGTTTGGGACGACAAAGAGTATTCAAGTTGTATCTGCTGAGGTTCAGGGTTCATTTACCACTACCTTTACTATTGATACCCAACCTTATGGTACAACTACGATTGTAGCACTTGGAGCTGAAATTTTCGCCAGAGGCACAGTTATCATCCAATCAAATATTATTTCTATTACTCCAAAAGAAGGCACGGTAGGGACAATTATAACTATAAGTGGAAATGGATATGAGGCATCCAAGACCATTCATATCGATTTTGGGACTAATGTTAATCTTAAATTAACATCGAGTGTGGCAGAAGGAAGCTGGACAACTACCTTTACGATTAATACCCAACCTTATGGCGTAACTACCATCAAGGCAAGAGGAAGTGAATGGGCAGTAGGCACGATCACTATCTTGCCTAATATTATCCTGATTCAGCCTAAAGACGGGACAATAGGAACACCTGTCATGGTAAGAGGGAATGGATTTGGTGCCACGGAGCCAATACATATTCACTTTGGCACAACACCTACGATTACCTTTGTTACAACTACTGCTTATGGTTCGTTCACCGCAGTTTTCACGGTTGATCTCCAGTCGGTAGGGATAACTACCATTAAGGCAGTGGGAATAAATACCAGGAAAGAGGCAAGTGGAACCTATACTGTTCAGGCAACATTAAAGGTAATTTCGCCAAAGACCGGGACAGTGGGAACTATAATTACCGTTCAAGGAGATGGATATAGAAGTAGTGAATATATACGGATAGACTTTGGAACGACGAAGAGTATTAATATTACCAGTACAGATGCGGCAGGTTACTTCAGTACGACATTTACTATCGATACTCAACCAGCTGGAATAACGACAGTAATGGCAACAGGGATAGATTCAGGTAGTAATCCTTTTGGCACACTGACTATTAAATCTAATATCTATTTAATTACACCGGTTATTGGTCCGGTAACTACGGTTGTAACTATCAAAGGGAATGGTTACAGTGCATCAGAGTTAGTAGTCATAGGTTTTGGATGGACGCGAACGATTACGACTGTTTCGACAATTCATAATGGGTCATTTGATACTATCTTTACCGTGGATACTCAGCCACTGAATGACAATTGGGCTTCTAAACTGGTGGTAGCTACTGGAACTACTTCTCTGGAAGTAGCCACAGGGTCATTTAAGATTATTCCAAGAATCTGGCAAGTTTCACCTCCTGCTGGAACTGTGGGAACAATAGTAACTATATTTGGTGATGGCTATAAAGGTTATGGTAGTCCACAATGGATATGGATTCAGTTTGGGACAGAAATTGGGACCGGTAATCTATCTTATAATGTAACTGATGTATATGCAAATTATAATGGTAGTTTTTCAACTACATTTACCGTTGATAATCAACCTTTTGGTAGTGCAACTATAATTGGTTATGGTCGGAATGACCCACAGGAATCAGCCATTAATTTCTTTAATATTACGGCAAAAATCTTTATGGTTACACCGAATAGAGGTCCAGTAGGAACTATAGTAACAGTTAAAGGTAATGGATATGGGTCAAGTGAATTAATAGAGGTAAAGTGGCCAGTTCCTGCACCTGGTGTGATAATGGCTACTCCTACCTCTAATTTTGATGGTGAGTTCACTGCTTCATTTGAAATTCGGCCACAAGGTAATGGAACTAATACCATTACTGCCATAGGTAGTTTAACTACTGCCTCTGCTATCAACTTCTTTGAAATAATTACAGGTATTACCTTGGTAAGTCCAACAGAAGGAACAATTGGGACTGTTATTACTGTTGCAGGTACCGGATTTAATCCTTTACAAACCATAAGGATTGATTTTGGTGGTATAACAAGTATTGCCTTTACATCATCAGGTGCAGATGGTGCATTCTCGACTACCTTTACTACGCAAGATCAACCTATGGGTAATGTGGTAATTAAGGGAGTTGATGAAGGAGGAAATTATGCCTATAATACTGCTAATCCTTATATTGTGTTAGGAAATATTATCATAACTCCTACTTCAGGGACAGTAGGTAGTTTTATTACGCTCCACGGAACAGGTTATGGAGTAACCGAAAATATTTGGGTTTGGTTTGGAGATAAGGTAGATTATACAGGTAACCCAGGGACACAAACTAATGAAGTTGGAACATTCCATACCATATTTACGGTTGATACGCAAATTTTTGGTCCAAAGACTATTAGAGCAAGGGGTTGGAGAGGAACTCAGCTAGATATTTCATTTAAGATTATTCCAAAGGTAGTGGTAGATCCTATTACTGGAAGTGTTGGAACAATTGTTACAGTGTTTGGGACAGGTTATGGTGACTCAGAATATGTGGTGATTAATTTTGGTAGAACCTCTACTATTGTTACAACAACGAGTAATAATATAGGAACATTTACGGTATTGTTTACCGTAGATACTCAACCAGTAGGTACAACTACCATTACCGGAGTTGGACAGAATTTCTATGCCTCGGCAACTACTTATTTAGGGATTTATAAATCTTTGACCTATTTGTCACCAACAATAGGGACGGTTGGTTCATTGATAACTATAAAAGGTAATGGATATAGTGTTAGTGAAACAGTGCAAATTGATTTTGGGATGACTAGGAGTATTACCTTAGTTACGAGTACCTATGATGGTTCATTTGAGGCTGTATTTACGGTAGATACTCAATATTTAGGTACAAAGACTATTATCGCTTATGGAATTATATCTAAACAAGACCAGAATGGTCAATTCAGAATTATACCTCATATCACCTTTGTTACCCCTACTTCAGGAACAATTGGTATCCTGGTGCGAATAGATGTGAATGGTTATGGGGCTTATGAATATATTAGAGTTGATTTTGGGAGTTTAATAAGTGTAACATCTTCCTATCAAACCGATAATGTTGGACAACGGGATAATATTCAATTTCAAATTTCACAACCACAACCTTATGGAACTACAACTATTACGGCTTTGGGATATACCTATCAAGAATTTGATATTGACTTTTTCCATATTGAACCTCATATTATACAGATTAATCCTTTAGATGGAACTGTAGGAAGTAAGGTTGCAGTAACAGGTGATGGTTATGGTGCTACAGAGATGATTCAGATTGATTTTGGAACTACCGTAAGCATTATTTTAGTAACTACCTCTGCATCAGGGACTTTTTCAGCTACCTTTACTATTGATACACAGCGGTCAGGGATAACTACCATCAAAGCCACAGGACTTACTATTCAGCAATTTAAATATGCTATCTTTACCATAAACTCTGATATTACAAATTATACTCCACAGTCAGGTAGTGTAGGGACTTATGTAACGATTGAAGGGACAGGATTTGGAGCAACTGAAACTGTGAGGATAAGTCTGGGGAATACAACGACGATTAATTTAGTTACTACTAATGCCTTTGGTTCATGGACAACTATCTTTACGATAAATGTTCAGACATGGGGGACAAAGACAATAACTGTTAGAGGACTTACATCTGGCGAGATACAGGATTCTAACAATAATCCATGGATGAAATTTAAGATATTACCTAATATTATTTTGGTATCTCCTGATACTGGGACAGTAGGGACATATATAACTGTATCGGCTAATGGTTTTTCTTCAACTGAAGGGATATGGGTTGATTTTGGCACCCATCCTAAGATTATAGATCAATTTCAGACTAATGGAAATGGTGAATTCACCATTAATTTCACCATCGATACTCAACCTTATGGTGTAACGACAATAGGTGCTTGGAATTCTGCTGCACCATCAAAAGAAAGAACTGCTTACGATACCTTCTTTATCCTTTCCAGGATTATTACCTTAACGCCTAAGTCAGGACCAATAGAATGGACTCGGGTGACGGTGGTAGGTGATGGATATGGTGCGACAGAGCAGGTGCGGATTAGTTTTGGGACTACGGTAAGTATAGCCTTTGCCACCACAAATGCCTACGGGACATTCTCTACTTATTTCACGGTTGATACTCAACCTTCTTTATATAATGCACCAGGATTATGGGGTTCTAAGACTGTGACAGCAACAGGAATAAATTATTTTGGTTCATATTCAGTAACATACAAGATAAAGGGTAGAATAGCTATCGTTTCACCTTCACATGGTGTTGTGGGGACGAGAGTGACTATATTCGGAGATGGATATGGTTATAGTCCAACGCTTGGTGGAGAAAACATAAAAGTAAAATTTGGCATTCTTCCTGAATCTCCTTCTATCTATGCATCACCATTAGGAACTTATTCATATACATTTACCGTTGATACTCAACCGGCGGGCTCTACGACCATCAAGGCTAGAGGGTATAATTGTAGTTCTGGTGAAAGTTATAATACATTCTATATAGATGCCAATATTATTCATTTTAGCCCTACTTCGGGTGTAGTAGGAACTATAGTGACATTGAGAGGTGATGGGTTTGGAGCGAATGAAATAATCAGGGTTGATTTTGGGATTACTCCAAGTATAAATATTACTACTTCCAGTTCGTTAGGGACATTTGCTATAACCTTTACCGTTGATACTCAACCATCAGGGACAACAACTATTTTTGTTAAGGGGATTAATTCTAATAATAGTGATACGAGATACTTTGTGATTAATCGGGGCATAACAGTATTTAGTCCTGCGGTTGGTAGTGTAGGGACGCTTGTAACTATAGAGGGTTGTGGATATACTCCATCAGAGGAGATAGTTGTTGGATTTGGAGAAAATCCTGTCATTGCTACGACTACTGTTTTAAATGATGGTGTATTTGAGATCTCATTTACCGTTGATACACAACCGGTTGGTGCAAAGGTAGTTACTATAAAAGGTTCTATTACTCCAGGGACGATAACACAGTCGTTCCAAATTGTAGGGAATATAACCTTAGTTAGTCCTGCGTCAGCGACAATTGGGACTATTGTTACGGTTAAAGGAGATGGATACGGAGTAACTGAGCTTATTAGAATCCATTTTGGACAAACTCGCAACATTAATATTACCTATAGTGATTATAGAGGGGTTTTCATCACGACATTTACCGTTGATACGCAAACATACGGAAGTAAGACAGTAATTGCGGCAAGTGGAGGTCAAGAGATTAGCAGATACTTTACAATTATTGGTAGAGTTTGGCAGGTGTCACCTACAAGTGGGAGTGTAGGGACAATTATAACTATCTGGGGTGATGGATATAGTGAGAACGAGAAGATAGGAGTTTATTTTGGGAAAGGAACTTCCTCGCAATATTTCGTTGGCACAACTACGGCGGCATCTACTCTATACGGTGGAACATTCTCAACGACATTTACAATAACTACCCAACCTGTAGGAACGACAACGGTTATTGCTAAAGGTGCGGGTGCTTCATATCAAGAAACCTTGAATTTTGTAGCCATAATAGGTAATATTATCCTTATTTCACCTCCACAAGGAACCGTAGGCTCACGCGTTACGGTAGCGGGTAATGGATATGGAATACAGGAACGAGTATTTATTGATTTTGGCACGACTAATACTATTATGGTTACTACTACTGATAATATCGGGTCATTTACTACTTTCTTTACTATTGATACACAAATTTATGGAACGACAACGGTGGTTGCAACAGGTAAAGAATCCGGACAAATATCCACAGACCCATTTGTGATTATTCCAGAAATTACTCTTATTTCACCAACAAAGGGTCCTGCCTGGACAATCGTTTCAGTAACCGGTAATGGTTATGGTAACTCAGAACTTGTGAGAATAAGTTTTGGGACAACGGTGACGATTGCTCTTACTTCTTCTAATTATCGTGGTGAATTTGAGACCACATTTAGCGTGGATACGCAACTTTATTATAAGAATACTATTGTCGCTACAGGTATCTTCACCGGGCAGGCAAGTGTTAAACAAGGAGTGTTCTTTGTTACCCCAAGAATTGTTTTAGTAACTCCTGATCGTGGTTCTGTTGGTTGTATGCTGACAGTTATTGGTAATGGTTATTCAAGTAATGAGACAGTAAAACTATTTTTGGGTATCTTTGACTATCGCTATCAAGGGATGGGTGGGACACCTATTAGTACTTGTGTCGCAACTAATTTTGGCACCTTCTCAACTACCTTTACAATTGATATAGAACCAGCAGGAACAAAATCTGTTACTTCACGGGGTGGGTCATCGGCTGCAACTTCTACTTATGATATCTTTATTGTAGGTGAAATTACTTTGGTTTCTCCTTCACAAGCGACTGTGGGAACAATAATTACCGTGAGAGGTAATGGTTTTGATGCCAGTGAGCTTATCCAGATTGATTTTGGAACATTCCTAACCATAACTACGGTGACGACAAATATCAGAGGGACTTTTACCACGACATTTACCATTGATACACAACCTGCCGGAAGCACTACTGTGCGGGCAACTGGATTAAGAATGGGGCTGGTGAGTGAAAAGACATTGTTCATTTATGGAAATATTATTAAAGTTACACCTACTTCGGGTTCATTAGGGACTATTATCACCGTTGTCGGCGATGGATTTGGCAGGACGGAGACGATTTATATTGATTTTGGAACCAGTAGAACTGTGGGGATTGGTTTGACTAATAGTCTGGGGACATTCTCAACTACATTTACCGTAGATATTCAGCCTTATGGTCGAACAACGATTAAAGCAACAGGCTCTGAGACGACTTTAGTCGCATTAGGGTCATTTACGATTACAGGTCGGGTAACGGTTGTTTCACCTTCACAAGGTTCGGTTGGTAGTATAGTTACTGTAGAAGGCACAGGATATGGTGTCAGTGAGTTAATTGGTATAGATTTTGGTACACATCCGACCATTACTATTACCTCATCTGATTGGAATGGTCAATTTAGAACCACATTTACTATCGATACCCAGATTGCCGCTACAAAGACGGTTGTGGCGAGAGATAAGAATACTTCCGCCGCAAACTTCTTTGCAGTTAGAGGTGATGTAACCCGTATCTGGTATGATAGTGGTCCAGTGGGAACTGTGGTTACTGTATGGGGTAATGGTTATGGTGCGACTGAGGATATATTTGTCCAGTTTGGTACGACACTTACTATTACTACTTCTACCTCCAATGGCATTGGTGAATTTATTGCTAATTTCACGGTTGATGAGCAGGCAGTTGCTTCTGTTACTGTAACTGTAAGAGGGATTCCTTCAGAAGAAAAGGCGATTACACACTTTCTTATCAGGCCAGGTATTTCCATGCTTGTTCCAACTGAAGGAACCGTCGGAACAATCATTAATATAGAAGGAAAAGGATATGATCCTATAGAACCTATTCAAATCGTTTTTGGACAGACACAAACCATTACTACCACTACCACAGATGGAGTAGGAAGATTTTTGACTACCTTTATCATTGATACCCAGGTTTATGGGACAACTTCGGTTACACCTATTGGACTTGATTCAGGCAAACAGGATACAAGATATATCTTTATCTTCCAGGAAATTGCTGTGGTAAGTCCAGATGGGGGGACAGTAGGGACTATTGTTAGTATTGTTGGCACAGGATTTTATGCCACAGAACTTATTCAGATTGATTTTGGCACGACAAAGACTATTACTAAAGTAACGACAGAACCAAATGGTAGATTCAGTACTACCTTTACTATTGATACCCAGATTGTGGGCACAACTACTATTAAAGTTACGGGTATGACATCTCAGTTAATCTCTACACGAACATTTACGATTATTCCACAAATCCATACAGTTACATCAAATATTGGGACAGTGGGAACAATTATTACCATTTGTGGAGATGGTTATAGTCCGATTTCAAACATTCAAGTTGACTTTGGCAGACACAATACTATTACTACTGTTACCACGACCGATGTAGGAACATTTGCAGTAACATTTACGATAAATACTCAACCTAATGGTAGCACGACCATAACGGCAACAGATGCAAAAGGTAACTTTGCCATTAATAAATTCGATATTATCCCGGATATTATCCTTTCTACCCCAACGATTGGCACAGTGGGAACGATTGTTACATTAGAGGCAACCGGATATGGCGATTCAGAACTCGTTAGAATTACCTTTGGTGAAAATGTTACTATTCATACGACCAATGCTAATACCGAAGGGTCTTTCTCGGTTACCTTTACCATTGATACCCAACCAGCAGGCACTACGACTATTAGACTTACCGGCACAACCATTGATAGAATGGATTCAAGTCTATTTAATATCATTTCAGATATTATCATCTTTACACCTACTCAAGGAACCGTAGGCACAATTGTTACCCTGGAAGGGACAGGTTATGGTATTACTGAACCAATCACTGTTCACTTTGGCACAACACCTACTATTGTTACCGTAGAAACAAATAGATGGGGAACATTTACCACCACATTTACTATTGATACTCAACCTTATGGTTGGACAACTATTGTCGTTAAGGGTGAGGAGACTAAGTTGTCAAATACAATGAATTTCTTGATTACAGAGGTAATTGAATCGATTACGCCTACACAAGGTTCTGTAGGGACAATAGTAACAATTATCGGTAATGGATTTGATGCCACAGATAATATATATATTAAGTTTGGAACTAAAGATAATATAGCTTCTTACAAGACGGATGCAGGTGGTAGATTTACCGGCACCTTTACCATAAATACACAGCCAGCAGGGACTACGACTATTAGAGCAACAGAATCAGATGGTCCAAAACAGGCTTATGCCTATTACTTTATTACCGGCAGGATAATTTATATTAACCCATTAGAAGGTGTCATAGGGACAATTGTGACTGTCAAGGGTAATGGTTATGGGGCAAGTGAGGTCATTCAAATTGATTTTGGCACAACCTACACTATAACTTCAACGGTATCTAGTAACATTGGAACATTTAATGTTACCTTTACCGTTGATACCCAACCTTGTGGCACTACGACTATTAAAGCTACTGGGATGAATACCCAGGAGGTTGATACCGGGACATTTACGATTAAAGCCGGTATTGCGATTGTTTCGCCTACCTTTGGAACTGTAGGGACAGAGGTATTGGTAGAAGGTAGAGGTTATGAGGCGACAGAGCAGATAGGTATTCAATTTGGCACAAATGGAACTATTACTTATGCTACTACTAATGATAAGGGTGTCTTTGTGGGGACATTTACCGTTGATACGCAACCTTACGGGTCAACAACTATTTTAGCTACCGGCCTTACATCTGGTTTATCAGATAAGTTTATTTTCAAGATAAAAGGGAATATCATTGACATCACTCCTGCAACTGGAACTATTGGTACTAATGTGGTAGTGAAAGGTAATGGTTTTGGGTCAAGTGAGACGATTAAATTCAAACAGGGAAGTGTTCTATTATCTCAGATAACTAATACTTTGATAGATGGTAGTTTTGTAGGCACAATTACCATTATTACTCAGATAGAGGGCGCCAGGATAATTGAGGCAAAAGGTCTGAATACCAATGAGAGGGCTACATCTACCTTTGTTATCATTGCCAATATTACTCAAGTTACACCTACATCAGGAACTGTCGGTAGTTTTGTTACGATTAAGGGTGATGGATATGGCAATGGTGAGCGGATAGAGATTAACTTTGGGACTACGCCAACGATTATCTTTGTTAGTAGTTCAACTGCGGGAACATTCTCAATTAAATTTACAATTGATACCCAATCTTATGGCACAACTACCATAGTAGCGGCAGGTATTGCTTCTGGTGAAAGTGCTCAAAGTGCCTTCCGAATTACTGAAGAGATAATTCTCATAACTCCTATTTCAGGGACCGTCGGAAGTATAGTTACTGTGGCAGGTAATGGCTATGGTGCTACAGAGAGAATTCAGATTGACTTTGGAAAAACAAGCAGTATTATGTTCACGACAACAGATGCCTATGGTTCATGGACAACTACCTTTACCGTTGATACGCAGGTTTATTGCAATAAGACAGTATCTGCCAGTGGACGGACTACCCCGACAAGGGATACGGTTATATTCTGTATTACGCCAAAGATTATTATTACACCTACTATTGGCACAGTAGGGATTTCGGTGACCGTAAACGGGAATGGTTATGATGCGGTTGAATATATTGGTATTTATCAGAGAGAGACTTTAGTTCATACCTCTGGTAATCCGACTTCAAATGATGGGACATTTACTACGGTCTTTATTATGACTAATCAGCCGATAGCAACTACGACTATAAAGGCAGTAGGACTTACAGATCCATTACAATCAGCCACAGATTTATTCTTCATCATACCTCATATCCGGCAGTATGCCCCGCTTGAAGGAACTATTGGAACAATGGTTACAATAGACGGAACAGGCTATGGAGCAAATGAATTAGTCCGAATAGATTTTGGGACGACACAATCAATTACTACTAAAGAGGCATCTGCAGACGGTCAGCTAAATGTTACCTTTACAGTTGATACCCAGCCCTATAGTACCAAGACTATTACCGCAGAGGGAACTATTTATCACCTAAAGGATGAAGTTACCTTCAAACTAAAATCCCGTATTTGGTCAATTACCCCTGTTTCCGGGACAGTAGGAACGATAGTAGAGGTAAATGGAGATGGATTTAGTGCTACAGAACTTATCCAAATTGATTTTGGTCAACATAGGACTATAACCACAGTAACCACAAATGAGATTGGGACATTTACGGTTACCTTTACGGTAGATACTCAGGTTTGTGGTGCAAAATCTGTTGTAGCCACCGGACTTAGTTCACAACAAATAGGTACATCTACCTTTAATATTATTGCCGATATTATTCTTGTTTCACCAACTGAAGGAACGGTGGGAGCTCAAGTAGAGATACGCGGGACAGGTTATGATGCAAACGAAGAGATAGAGGTTAGATTTGGTCAGACTGCTCCAATTTCAATTGAGCCTTTAGGCATATCCACTTCACCTGATGGGACATTTACTGCCTTCTTTAATGTTGATACCCAGCCAGCAGGTGTAACAACCATAGTGGTTAGAGGTTATGATGGTTTACCATCGGCTGATGGAACATTTACTATCAAGGCAGTTATTACCGGTGTTGCACCGCGTAGTGGGTCTGTTGGGACAATAGTTACCATTCAAGGTGGTGGGTATCAACAAATAGAGGGAATTAGAATCGACTTTGGTTCAACGCAAACTATTGCTACGACTATGACTGATGGTAATGGTTCATTTACCGTTACCTTTACCGTCGATACCCAACCAACAGGTAGAACAACAATTACTGCCACTGGCTTAAATGGTGGAGCACCTGCTTATGATACATTCTCTATTACTGGTAATATAACTCAAGTTACTCCGAATACAGGTTCTGTTGGCACAATAGTTAGTGTTTATGGAGATGGTTTTGGTCAGACAGAATTGATTCAGATTGACTTTGGAAAGACAATGACTATCGGGATGGTATCGACTAATGTTAATGGTACCTTTGGAACGACATTTACCATTGATTCACAACATTGTGGAGTAAAGACAATTGTTGCTATTGGGATGATGAGTGAACAAAGAGGGACTATTACCTTCACGGTTACCCAAAGAATTACATCTATCTCACCGACAATTGGGACAGTAGGAACACAGGTAACCCTGATTGGTAATGGCTATGGTTCTCAAGAGAATTTGACTATTCGATTTGGTAATGCGACACCTATTATAAATCAAGGACCAACAAGTATAGATGGGACATGGACTATTTACTTTACAGTTGATACCCAGTATATTGGAATAAAGAATGTTACGGTGGAAGGACAAGCAACTGGAGTTTCTGATACCAGACAATTTAGAATTATACCTAATCTATATCTGGTAACACCGAATACAGGAACAGTAGGAACTCAAATTACGGTGAAAGGAAATGGTTATAACCCAACAGAATTTGTTCAGATTGATTTCGGGACATCTCTGGATATGGTAAATAATCCACAGCCAAAGACAGATGCTGTAGGTAGTTGGACAACTACATTTATTATTAGTACCCAGCCTTATGGAGCAACTACTGTTAAAGCAACAGGTGTAGTCAGTGGAGAAAAAGCGGATAATTTAACCTTCTTTATCTTACCAAATGTAGTTTTAGTTACACCAGCTCATGCTACGGTGGGGACTTTAATTACGGTTAGAGGTAATGGTTATGGGGCATCCAGGACAATTCGGATAGAGTTTGGAACAACACAAACAATTCAATGGACATCTACCTATGCTGAAGGAAGTTTCACTACTACCTTTACCCTTGACACCCAACCTTATGGCAAGACAACCATTGTTGCCCATGAAGATGATATTTCTATTGAGGCTTACGGCACATTAAGTATTCAACCTAACATTGTTTCAGTTACACCTACGGAAGGAACGGTAGGGACAATAATCACTATTCGCGGAAATGGTTATGGTATAACTAAGACCTTGAGGATAGAATTTGGCACTACTAATAATATAAGAAATGTTATTAGTGATATAGAAGGAAGTTTCACGACAACATTTACGATTGATACCCAGCCGTATGGAACAACAACTATATTTGCACATCAAGATGATATTTCAATTAAGGCGACCGCAACACTGCGTATCTTACCTAATATCATCCTTATTTCGCCAAATTCAGGGACAGTAGGTCTGGTGATTACCGTTAAAGGTAATGGTTATAGTGCTACGCGAGCTATCCGAATAGAATTTGGCACGACACCTACCATTGTTATGGCATCGACCTATGCGGCAGGTATGTTTGAAACAACATTCACTATTAATACCCAACCTTATGGTGTAACGACGATTATTGCTCATCAGGATATTACTCCACGACTTAAGGCGTATGGGACATTTGCTATTGAATCTAATATTATCTTGATAAGTCCAAAAGAGGGGACAGTAGGAACGATAATTACGGTTGCTGGTAATGGATTTGTTGCCTCTCATACTATTAAACTTGATTTTGGTATAACAACGACTATTCAAACAACATCGACTTATGCTCATGGCAGTTGGACGACGACATTTACCATTAATACACAACCTTATGGCATTACCACAATTAAGGCTTATGGTAGTGAAGAGGCAGAAGGGACATTTACTATCCTGCCAAATATTATACTTGTAACTCCAGATGCGGCTACAGTGGGAACGGTAATTACTGTGGCAGGTAATGGATTTGGTGCATCAAAGACTATCAGGATAGAATTTGGCACGACTCAGACAATTCAATTGACCTCTACCTATGCCGAAGGGAGTTTTTCAACGACATTTACTGTTGATACTCAACCTTACGGTAGGACTACGGTTACAGCCCATGATGATGACAATGTGATAGCGGCAACCAGTAGTGTTACGATTAAACCAGAAATAATTCTGATTCAACCAGAAAAAGGCACTATCGGAACAACGGTTACCGTCAAAGGTAATGGTTATGGAGCGCACGAGATAGTCCAACTCGTGTTTGGCACCGCACCTACTCGTGATGTTGATACAACAGAAGGAGTAGGGTCATTTACATTTACCTTTACCGTAGATAGACAAACATTAGGGACAACGACTATTATTGTGAGGGGAATAAATACAGGTCAAAGCGTCCTTAAATATCACTTCCGTATAATTCCACATCTAACTGCGGTAATTCCAACTATTGGTTCAGTAGGGACAGTCGTTTTATTAAAGGGTGATGGTTATTTACAGAATGAGTTGGTGAGGATAGAATTTGGAACAACCAGAACTATAACTACAGTGACTGCAGATATAGATGGATTGTTTGAAACTACCTTTACTATTGATACGCAACCTTATGCTACAACTACTGTTAAGGGTGTGGTTGTTAGAACAGATGACTTCGCAGATAATCTGACTGTATTTATTACGCCTCGGATTATTCTTATTACTCCACCTGAAGGCTCAGTAGGGCAGATAATTACGGTTAGAGGTAATGGTTATCCTGCATCAAGCACTATTCGGATAGAATTTGGCACAACACGGACAATTCATACCGTCTCGACCTATGCTGAAGGTAGCTTCACCACTACCTGGACAATAGATACCCAGCCTTATGGCACAACAACACTTATTGCCCATGAGGATACTAATGCCATTAGTGATATAGGTAGTGTTACTATATTAGCTAACCTCTTTGCAGTTATTCCACCATCTGCACCAGTAGATACGGTAATTACTATTCGAGGTAATGGATATAGTGCAACGGAGCGTATCCAGATTGACTTTGGTTTAACAAAGAGTATCACCTTTGTTACTACTGAATCTGTTGGTTCCTGGACGACTATCTTTACGGTTGATACCCAGAAAGTAGGAATAACCACTATTAAGGCTACGGGATTGAGTTCCGGACAGGTAGCCATTAACTTCCTGACCATTACTCCAAGAATCTATCAAGTTACACCTGATTCAGGGACAGTAGGTTTGATAATTACCATTTCTGGTAATGGTTATGATGCCAGTCAACTAATTCAGATTGACTTTGGCACAACACGAACAATTATGACCGTTACCGCTTCCGATGGAGGGTCGTTCACCACTACCTTTACCATTGATACTCAGCCTGCAGGTGTAACTACGATTGCGGCTCTTGGCGTAGGGTTAGCAGGACGCAGTGAGAAATACTTCACTATCCATTGCCGAATTATCCTGGTAACGCCATTAGAAGGAACCGTAGGCAGTTTTGTGACCGTGGCAGGTAATGGTTATGGTGCTAATGAAAAGGTTGATATTGTCTTTGGCACATCAGGCACTCTTACTACCACCTCAACGGATAATATCGGTTCATTTACTACTACATTTACCATTGATACCCAGCCAGCAGGTAGGACGACGATTGCGGCAAGAGGGATGAGCACAAATGAGTTAGATAAAGCGACTTACACTATCCATAGCCGCATCATTTTGGTAACGCCGAAAGATGGGACAGTGGGTAGTTTGGTTACGGTGGCTGGTAATGGTTATGGTGCGGTTGAAGGAATAGATATTCTATTTGGGACATATGTCGGAACGATTACGGTTACCACTACGGATGCCACCGGGTCATTCACTACTACCTTTACTATTGATACGCAACATTCAGGCACGACAAGTATTACCGCAGTAGGTAGAAGGACGGGTGAGCAGGCAGAAGATATTTACAGAATTCATGCTAATATCATATTGGTAACACCAACTTCAGGCACGGTAGGAACGATAATTACGGTAGCAGGTAATGGCTATGGTTGGTCAACCGAGACGATAACTATTCACTTTGGCACAACGGAGACTATTACCCAGGTAGTTTGTGAACAAAATGGTTCCTGGACCACTACCTGGACAATTGATACTCAACCAGCAGGTATGACTACGATTACCGCCATAGGTTATAAGACTCAAGAAATAGCACAGGCAACGATTACCATTCATGCTAATATCATTTTGATAACCCCACTTGAAGGCACAGTAGGTAGTTTGGTGACGGTGGCTGGTAATGGTTATGGTGCGATTGAAGGAATAGATATTACCTTTGGGACTTATGTGGGCACAATTGCGGTTACAACTACGGATGTAATTGGGTCATTTACCGTAACATTTACTATTGATACGCAACATTCAGGAATAACGACGATTGGCGCCAGAGGTGTGAGAACAGATGAATATGATGATGGAACATACACTATTCATGCACATATTATTACAGTTACTCTAACCAGTGGAACAGTAGGTAGTATTGTTACGGTTGCGGGTAATGGCTATGGTAATAGTGAACGGATAGAGGTAGTATTTGGCACGAATAAGACCATTACGACTACTTCGACAGATGTCACCGGGTCATTTACCACAATATTCACTATTGATACACAGATTGCAGGCACAACAACCATTAAAGCTGTGGGAATATCTACCAGTGAAACCGATGATGACATCTACCATATCCATGCTAATATTATCATAGTTTCACCTGATAGAGGAACAGTCGGAACAATTATTACCGTAGCGGGTAATGGTTATGGTAAGCAGGAAGGAGTAAATATTGCCTTTGGAACAAATCCAACCATTGCCTGGACGACTACGGATACGATTGGTTCATGGACGACAACATTTACGGTTGATGTTCAACCTGCAGGTAGAACGACAATTGTTGCCACCGGGGTAGCTACAGCTGAAATCGCGGAGATAGGATTTATCATTGGTTCAAAGATAACTGATGTCAGTCCGAATGTTGGGACAGTTGGATTGGTTATTGAGGTGAAAGGTTCAGGTTATATTGCCAGTGAATATATTCGGATAGATTTTGGAACAACCAGAACGATTGTGATGACTAAAGCAGATGGGGCAGGGTACTTCTCGACCACATTCACGATTGATACTCAACCTGCGGGTAAGACAACGATTAAGGCAGAAGGATTACAACAGACTGTTGAGCCACCAATATCTACCTTTGAGATAAAGGCAAATATTATTAAGATAACATCAACTAAAGGCTCAGTAGGGAGCATAGTTACAGTTGCAGGAAATGGCTATGGTGCCAGTGAGCTAATCCAGATTGACTTTGGGACTACGCGAACTATTGTTACTATCTCATCTGATACCATAGGTTCATTCACAATTAAATTCACCATTGATACGCAACCACAAGGTAGGACAACCATTATGGCAAAAGGTATCAGCACTGGCGAAGATGCAGATGGGACATTTACGATTTATGCTAATATCATTCTGGTTACGCCACAAAAAGGTAGTGTCGGAACAATTGTTACATTAGCTGGTAACGGTTATGGGGCAAGTGAATTGATTGAAATTAACTTCGGAACCTATGCTGGAACGATTGCTACTACCAGCTCAGATAATATTGGTTCATTTACCCTGACCTTTACTATTGATACCCAAATAGCAGGCACTACGACTATTACGGCTACGGGTAATCCATCTGGAGAGGTGGCAAAGGATAGATTTGTTATCTATGCTAATATCATCACTTCTTCACCTGACTCCGGGAGCGTAGGAACGATTGTTACCTTAGCAGGTAATGGTTATGGGGCAACCGAGCTCATTCAGGTTGACTTTGGAACAACACGAACTATTACTACCACCACAACCGATTATTGTGGTAGTTTCTCTGTTACCTTTACAGTAGATACTCAACAAAGTGGTGTAACAACGATTAAGGCGACGGGAATTAGGACTAATGAAACAGCGGTTAGTCTGTTTAATATCGGTGTCAAGATTACCTTAGTTACACCAGAAAAAGGTAGTGTCGGGACACTTATTACTATTGCCGGTAATGGTTATGGTAGCAATGAGAGAATCTGGGTTGATTTTGGAACTACACCGACCATTATTACTAGCTCTGCAGATACCATTGGGTCATGGACAACTATCTTTACCATTGATACTCAACCTGCCGGGCTAACTACTATTAAGGCTACAGGTATAATTACGGGTAGAGTATCTTATGAGGCATTGACTATCTTCGCTCATATTATTAAGGTTAGTCCAATTGAAGGAACAGTAGGTAGTTTTGTTACCATAGCGGGTAATGGTTATGCCGCTAGAGAATTAATTGAGGTTGTCTTTGGTTCTACTCCAACGATTATTACCACCTCAACGGATATAACCGGGTCATTTACCGTCAGGTTCACGATTGATACTCAACCAGCAGGGACAACGACTATTGTAGCCTCAGGTGCAACGGAAAGAGACGATGATACCTACATTATTCATGCCAATATCATTACCGTTACTCCACAACAGGGTAGTGTCGGAACGAGAATCACTTTACAGGGTAATGGCTATGGGTCAAGTGAGGATGTTTATGTCCACTTTGGCACTACCTCAAGTATAACTATAGTTTCTTCAACTGTCTATGGAAGCTTTACGGTAACCTTTACTATTGATACCCAGCCTTCAGGGCTAACGACTATCTTAGCCAGAGGCATTAACACAGCAGAAAAGGATACCGATGCACTTACAATCTTCTGCAATATCATTACTCTCACACCGGATAAAGGCACAGTAGGAATGATTATTACTATGGCGGGTAATGGTTATGAGAAACAGCAGGGTATTACGATTGACTTTGGGACGACTCGAACTATTACTTCTACCGCAACGGATGTTATCGGTTCATGGACAACCACATTCACCATTGATACTCAACCAGCAGGATTAACTACGGTCAAGGCAACCGGTAAATTAGAGATAGATAGTCGAACAATTGATATTGAGCCAGCGATATTTAGTGTAGTCCCGTCAGCACAAACCGTGGGGACACTTGTAACGATTAAAGGAAATGGATATGGGGCAACAGAGTTTATCCAGGTTGACTTTGGTCTTACAAGCACTATTGCGATGACCTCTACGGATATAACCGGGTTATTCGAGGCGATATTTACCATAGATATTCAGCAGGCAGGCAAGACAACTATTCGGGCAACAGGACTTAGAACAAATGAGACAGCAACAAATACATTTGAAATTACAGCAAATATTACACTTGTTACACCTACTTTTGGGACGGTGGGAACAATAATTACTATAACAGGAGAAGGGTTTGGTAACGAAGAAAGATTACGAATTGAGTTTGGAACCACGAAGAGTATTACCTTTGTTTCTACTACCCCGAGTGGAACTTTCTCGACAACATTTACGATTAATACCCAACAAGCAGGGACAACAACTATCGTTGCCAATAGTATCCTTACTCCTGATCTAAAAGCCTACGCCTATCTTATCATCACACCAAAGATTATCTGGGTAACACCGACTATTGGCAGTGTTGGGCAAATTATTACCTTAGCCGGTAATGGTTATGGGGCAAGTGAGAGTGTTCAGATTGGCTTTGGCACTAATCCCAATATTCAACTAACCTCAACCGATATTACCGGGTCATGGACAACTACCTTTACGGTGGATACGCAGGCAGGTGGAATAACACAAATAACAGGAACCGGGACGACTTCTGGCGTAGTAGCGGATAACCAGATAACCATTCGTGGAAGAATTATTCAGGTTTCGCCGTCAGATGGTTCTGTGGGGACGATAGTTACTGTTTTTGGTAATGGGTTTGGACAAGATGATAACTCGATTGATATATACTTTGGATTACTCTTCGATAGATCAGATAAATATCATGCTACTTATGCGGTTTCAAGCCACTTTGGGACATTTGCGGCAATGTTTGTAGTTGATACACAACCTGCCGGTTCAAAGACAATTGAGGCACAAGGATGGATAGGACCTGAGTGGTATTTGAGAAATGATATCGCATCATTCTTTATTACCTCAAATATTATTCAAGTTACCCCTGCCAGTGGCATAGGAGGGACAATAGTTACGGTAGCTGGAAATGGTTATGGTGAATTAGATGATATCAGGATAAGTTTTGGAACAAATGTTACTATTGCGGTTGGTTCTACAAGTATGAATGGGACATTTAGTCTGACCTTTACCGTTGATGTTCAACCAACAGGGGTAAAGACTATTGTAGCACAAGGATTGACCTTTATTCCGACTCAAAAGTCAGAGGCTACATTTACGGTCCTCGCTAAGATTGGATATGTATCACCTACTACTGGTTCAGTGGGAACGATTGTTGAAATAACAGGTGAAGGTTATGCGGTTAGTGAAGGAATTCAAATTGACTTTGGTACGACTAAGACTATTGCTCTGACTTCGACAGATGCGGCTGGTTACTTCAGGGTTACCTTTACGGTTGATACGCAATATTATGGCACCAAGACTATAGTCATTATTGGCCTTACTACTCAGAATCCATTTACGAAGAACTTTATGATACTTGGAAATATTACACTAATAACACCGAGTAGAGGAACAGTAGGAACTGTAGTGACAGTTACTGGAAATGGGTATGGTGCTACGGAGGTAATAGAATTCAGGATTGAGGGAGTTTATAGAGGGACTAATAGTTCTACGGGTGTAGGGACATTCACCGGAACATTTACGGTTAATCCACAAGCAGGATATGAACGTGAAGTAACGGCTAATGGGTTATCTACAGGTGACTTGCGACGGGGTACATTTACTATTGACGGTCGAATTAATATTATTACCCCTTCAAGTGGTAGTGTTGGTTCATGGGTAACGGTGTTAGGTGATGGGTATGAGGATATAGAGGAAATACATATTTTACTTGGGACTACACCTACTATTTGCAGTGTCTGGACCAGCGGTGGAACATATACCGCTATCTTTACCATTGATACTCAACCTTATGGCACAGCATCTGTTGTAGTTGTTGGTATGACTTCGGGATTAAGGTCTGAAGGAACATACCGTATTTTAGAAAATCTGATTTTGGTATCACCAAAGACTGGAACTGTAGGTAGTTTTGTCAGTGTAGCTGGTAATGGATATGGTAAGTCAGAATTAATCCAGATAGATTTTGGAACTAAATCGACTATTACTACTATCTCAACTGATTATAAAGGGGCATTTCAAACTACCTTTACGGTAAATACACAATATTATGGGACAAAGACGATTAAAGTAACAGGACTTTCAACTGGTAGAAATCTTATTTCTCTGTTTAAGATTACTCCATGGGTTAGTGTAACACCAACAATGGGAACCGTTGGGACTTTGGTTGTAGTAGAAGGTGCAGGTTATAATCCGTATAATGTGCTGGTACAAATTAAATTTGGAGGAGGTATTATTAGAACAGTTAATCCGAGTCCTGAGGGGACATTCACCAAAACTTTAGCTGTTGATATACAACCGTATGGGACAACTGCTGTTACTGCTAGAGATACATATGGAGAGACACCAATTGCCGCAACAGTATTTAACATCAAATCAAGAATTACACAGGTTAATCCAGGAATTGGTACCATTGGTAGAGTGGTGACTGTTACTGGTGATGGTTATGGGGCAAATGAACTTATAGCAGTTGATTTTGGGACATATCCAACTATAAATTCTAATGTAAGTCAATCTAACGGGCAAATTAGTATTACCTTTACGGTATTAGTTACTCCGGCGGGCACAACTACAATACTTGTAAGGGGTATAAATACTAATCAGCAACAACTTGCTACATTCACTGTTATCGGGAATATTATTCTATTAACTCCAGATACCGGGACAGTAGGAACTATTATTTCTATCGCGGGTGATGGATTTAGTTCGCAAGAGGCAATAGATATAGTCTTTGGAACAAAAGGAACTATTACCTCTACCTCTGCTACGGCCGCAGGAACATTCACCACTACCTTTACGATTAATACACAAATTTATGGGGCAAAGAGTGTAACAGTAGTTGGAATGACTTCACAGTTAAAGGCAACTGCTACGGTGAATATCATATCAGATATTATTCTCATTTCGCCAACTTCTGGGACAGTAGGAACGACAATAACGGTAGAGGGGACAGGTTATGGTGAGCACGAGACGATAGAGGTTTATTTTGGCACTGAAGGACCAATTTCACCGGCACAAGATTCCAGTCAAGATGGGACATTCAATGTTACCTTTAATGTTACTTCTCAACCAATGGGTATAACTACAATTAAAGCTCAAGGGCAGATTTCTGGTGGTGTAGATTATGGGACATTTAATATCACTCCTGCTATTATTGTTACTCCAACCTCAGGTTCTGTAGGTTTAACAGTGGCGGTGCAAGGGACTGGTTATCCCATAGGTGAGGATGTCTATATTCATTTTGGTATAACTTCAACCATTACGGCTACGCCGGCTCATACCAATGCCAGTGGTGTCTTTAATAAGAATTTTGTAGTTGATGCTCAGGTATATGGAACAACTACTGTAGAGGCGATAAGTGTATCAGGAGCAAAGGCATTAACTACCTTTATTATCTTAGCTAATATTGCCCAGGTTACTCCAACTGAAGGAACAGTAGGAACGATTGTCACTATTTATGGTGATGGATTAGGTGCATCTGAGGTAGTGAATGTTGACTTTGGACGTAGTTCTACTTTAGCCACTGCTGTTACTACCCAACGCGGGACATGGACAACTACCTTTACTATTGATACACAGGCTTATGGCTTGACAACTATAAGTGCTACGGGTAGTATGACTCAACAAGTAGGCAGAGATTACTTTACTATCTTAAGTCATATTACTTTAGTAACACCAACAAGGGGAACAGTTGGAAGTAAGGTTAGGGTCTATGGTGATGGATATAGACCGTGTGGAATTAATGAGTTGCGTATTGATTTTGGTTCAATGGTATGGATGGGTATTGGTAATGCTGTTGTGGGTGAATTTGGTACCTTTGCGGCTATCTTTGAAGTTGATGTCCAACCGGGTGGAATGACAACAATTAAAGCAATCAGTGGTGGGTCGGATATAGATTCCTTCTGGATTGAAGGCAAGATTGTTTATGTGACACCACAAGGGGCAACCGTAGGAACACTTGTAGAAATTGGTGGTAATGGTTATGGCGCATCAGAGTTAGTTCAGATTGACTTTGGAACGATAAAGACTATTACCCAGGTTACGGCTAATAGTGATGGAACATTTACTACTACCTTTACCGTTAATGCTCAACCTAATGGTCCAACTACTATTATGGCAACGGGTCTTGTGACCAGGAATATAGACACTGAAATATTTAACATTGGTGCGGAAATTATCTTTATTTCACCCAGAGCAGGCACAGTAGGAACGATTATTAGTTTAGAAGGAACAGGGTATCAGACCGGTGAAATTATGCGAATTAGCTTTGGCACGATTAAGACAATTACTACTACCACGCCTGATGCACAAGGTAGATTTAGCACTACCTTTACCATTGATACACAACGCTATGGCATTACGACGATTACTGCTTATGGCATAAATTCAACAGCACAGGCAAAAGGAACAGTGACAATTCTGCCCAATATAATCCTGATTACTCCAACAGAAGGTAGTGTGGGCACTATTGTTACGGTTAGAGGTAATGGATTCAATGCCACCAGTCCCGTAGCCATTAAATTCGGCGACACTTCAAGTATTACCATTGTTACTTCAACCGCCTTTGGCAGCTTTACGGTTACCTTTACTGTAGATACACAGAAGATAGGATTAAAGAATATTAGAGTAGTAGATGGAGTTGGAATAGATTATACCGGCACATTTAATATCGTTCCGGCAATTCATGTCAGTCCTACCTGCGGGACAGTGGGAACAGTGGTCATTCTCTGGGGTGATGGTTTTGATAGTCTCGAGACGGTAAGGGTTGAATTTGGAACAACATTAGTGGGTATTGGATTGTGTTTCAATAGTAATAATGGATCTTTCTCAACTACCTTTACTATCACTACACAACCTTTTGGAACTACCACATTTAGAGCAGGTAGAACAGTAGCAGAAGCAACAATTACCACTACCTTTGTTATCGAACCTAATATTATCCAATTACAACCTGATTCTGGTAATGTAGATACTGTGGTAACGGTGGCTGGTAATGGATTTGGTGCAACAGAAACTATTCGAATTACCTTTGGCACTAATGTGACCATAGTTATGACTACTTCTACTGCTTATGGTTCATTCAGCACTACCTTTACAGTTGATATTCAGCCAGTAGGTTCAACCACAGTTTTAGCTACAGGATTAACGACTAATCAAAAGGCATATCGGTTCTTCCAGATAATGACGCGTATTACTAAACTCTCACCGGATAAAGGTACGGTAGGAACTATTGTTACATTAGAAGGAGATGGTTACCATTCTGGAGAAGATATTAGGATTACCTTTGGAACAACTACCACTATAAAGACTACTACGGGTGATATAAGGGGTGCGTTTAGTGTAACCTTTACCATAGATACTCAAAGATATGGGACAACAACAGTAATTGCTACGGGAATTACCTCAGATGCAACCGCACAAACATTATTTGGCATTCTACCGAATATTATCCGTGTATCACCTTCAACCGGGTCAGTGGGAACAATAGTTACTTTAGCCGGTAATGGGTTTGATGACAATGAGCAAGTCAGGATTGAATTTGGAACTAATCCTACTATTGTTACGGCGATGACAGATGTCTATGGTTCATTTACTACCACCTGGACAGTTGATACTCAAGTTTATGGCACCACAACTATTACTGCCTATAATGATACCATAGGGATATTTGCCACCAGCACATTTACCATTCTACCTCATATTGTTGAATTAACACCAACTTCAGGCAGTGTGGGAACAGTAGTAACCTTAAGTGGAACTGGTTATGGCAAGTCAGCAGAAGCAATAAAGATTAAATTCGGTATTACACAAACGATAACCCTTACCACTACCTCGGACTTTGGGAGCTTTACCACAACCTTTACTATCAATGGACAGCCGTATGGAACTACTACGGTAGAGGTTAGAGGATTGACTACCTCACAGGTTCAGGAAACGACCTTTGTTATTCTACCTAATATTGTCTTGATGACATCAACAGTAGGCGTAATTACAGATATTGTTTATATCACTGGCAATGGGTTTGGAGTAACAGAGGATATTCAAATTGACTTTGGAATAACCAATAGCATTACCGTTACAAGGACAGATGAATATGGTTCATTTGCCACTACATTTACAGTCAACCTGCAAGTTTTTGGGACAAAATCTGTTAAAGTTACTGGCTTAAAGACAAATTTTGTTCTATATCAGAGTTTCTTACTGAGGGGTAGAATTGCTGTTGTTTCACCTTCTTGTGGAACTATTGGCACGGTGGTGAGTATTTCTGGTGATGGGTTTGGTAATCAAGAGCTGATGGAATATAGTTTTGGTTGGACTAATTATGCACCACCTACAAATCTAACCGATGGTCTTGGTAGATATAGTTTTGTCTTTACAGTTGATATACAACCAGGAGGAACTACTACCATTAAGGCTAAAGGAGCACTTAAGACTAAGGAAGAGGCATTTAATTACTTCTTTATCCAGGCTAAGATTGAGTTGTTCACACCGACTATTGGAACGGTAGGAAGTGTGGTGACAGTGGAAGGAAGTGGCTTTGGCGGTTCACAAACCGTGCAGGTTGATTTGGGCACGACTGTATCTATAACCTCACAGTTTGTCAAAAGAGCAGGAACATGGACACTGACCTTCACTATTGATACTCAAAATTATGGCAGTACCACTGTGATGGCATTTAGTCCGGGTCTCTCTGGCGTTGGAACTACAGCTACCTTCTTTGTCATACCCAAGATTATTCTTGTTAGTCCAGAGGCTGGTTCTGTTGGAACGGTCGTGATTGTGGAAGGTAATGGTTATGAGGCGTTAGAAGATATAAGAATAACTTTTGGCAATACGGTTACGATTAAACTGACAAGTGTTAGTGCGGGTGGGTCATTCACTACGACCTTTGTAGTTGATTCACAATCTTATGGAACAAAGACTATCAAGGTAACAGGTCTTTCTACTCAGGCTAAATATGAGACACAATTTGCTATCCAACAGCATTTAGTCTGGATTTCACCAACTCAAGGTAGTGTAGGGAGTTTAGTAACTATTCTGGGAACTGGTTATGATGTTACAGATGATATAGTGGTTAACTTTGGTAAGACCGGGACGATTACGACTACATCTGCTTCAGTAGATGGGACATTCTCTACCACCTTTACGATTGATACCCAATCTTATGGGCAAAAGACTGTTACAGCTGTAGGCTTGAAGATAGGGCAGGCATCAAGCGTTATCTTTAATATTCTACCACAATTAGTTAGTATTTCACCAACTGAAGGTTCGGTTGGCAGGATAGTAACATTATTTGGAACAGGATATAAGACCCAGGAACAGGTGCAAATAGACTTTGGCACAACGATGACTATTACCAAAGGACAGACATCAATTGATGGCACATTTAGCGTTACCTTTACCATTGATACTCAACCTTATGGCACAACTACGATTACGGGAATAGGTAGAGATAGTGGAGCATCATCTACGATTACCTTCCGTATCTTGCCTAATATTGCCTGGATAACACCCACGCAAGGTAGTGTCGGAACGATAGTTACAATTTATGGTAATGGATACAGGACGGCAGAATCCATTAAGGTTAGTTTTGGTAAGGATAGTACAGTGCAGATGACCACTACGGACTCTACTGGTAGCTGGACAACTACCTTTACCGTAACAACACAAGTTGCTGGAACAACGACTATTACTGCCACCAATGTAGCGGACGATTTGACCTCACAATCATTCTTTGATATTTTTGCAAATATTACTGAAGTAGCTCCTCCCGACGGTATGTTAGGAGATGAGGTAACTGTAAGGGGTAATGGTTATGCGGCAAAAGAACAAATTAGAATCAGTTTTGGGACAACTATAACCCGAGTGGTGGTTACTTCTACACCAGATGGGACATGGACAGCGACATTTACAGTAGATGAGCAAAGATGTGGACCGACTACTATTGTGGCGACTGGTTTGGGAAGTGGTGAATCCGCAACTAATACTACATTTGTTGTAGGAGTAAAAATTACCTCTGTATCTCCTGAAGTTGGAACAGTAGGAACAATTGTTATGGTGCATGGAGCTGGGTTTGGTTCTAGTGAAAGTATCCGCATTGAATTTGGCAATAATCGAACTATTGCTATGGTTACTACTAATGTCGCAGGAACATTTATTGCTACCTTTACTGTGGATACTCAATCTGCTGGGACTCATACTATTATAGCCACTAATGGCGTAGAGGCTAAAGCATTATTTAGAATTATTGGCAATATCTATTCGATTACACCTATTTCAGGGTCTGTGGGAACTATTGTTACCATAAGTGGCAATGGTTATCCTGCCTGGGACATAGTTCGAATAGAATTTGGAACAACACCAACCATTCAACAGACATCCACTTATGCAGAAGGTAGCTGGACAACTACATTTACAGTAGATACCCAACCGTATGGGAAGACGACAATTACGGCTTATGGAAGTGAGAAGGTATCCGGGACATTTACTATTTTACCCAATATTATTCTGATTACACCAACGCAAGGCTCAGTAGGGGCAATCGTTACAGTTAGAGGCAATGGTTATGTGGCATCTGGAACAATCAGCATAGACTTTGGCACTACACTAACAATCCAGTTGACATCTACCTATGCAGAAGGTAGCTGGACGACTACATTTACCATAGATACTCAACAATATGGCAGAACAACTATTATTGCTTCTGGAGATGGAATATCATCTGCTGGCACATTGACTATCTTACCAGAGATAATACTAATTAGTCCAAAAGAAGGGACAGTAGGGACTATGGTGACCGTAGCTGGTAATGGTTATAAGGCATCAGAGGCAATTCATATAATCTTTGGGACATCACTAACGATTACTACTGCCTCAACGGATGCAATAGGGTCATTTACGACTACCTTTACCGTTGATGCTCAAAGTGTAGGCACAACTACTATTACCGCTGTGGGTATGGATAGTGGCAAGAGTGTATCTAAGTATGAATTTAAGATAGTTCCACAATTGACTCAAGTTTCACCACCTCAAGGAACAGTGGGAACAATAGTATCGCTTCAAGGAGATGGTTACCAGGCTAATGAGTTAGTTAAGATAGATTTTGGGACAACATTGACCATAACTACTATTAGTGCCAGTCAGTCAGGTTCGTTTGCAACTACATTTACCATAGATACGCAACCTTATGGAGTTACGACTATTAATGTAACAGGTCTTACATCTAAGGTTAGTTCTGCTAACTTAACCTTCTTCATTATGCCTAATGTTATTCTTGTTACTCCAACAGAAGGGACAGTGGGTAGAATAGTAACAATTCGAGGTAATGGTTATGGGGCATCAGAGATAATTCGTGTAGAATTTGGCACCACACCGACTATTCAGTTGACATCTACTTATGCAGAAGGGAGCTGGACAACTACCTTTACCATTGATACCCAACCCTATGGTCAGACAACGATTATTGCTTATGGTAGTAATAAAGCCGCAGGGACATTGGCTATATTATCGAATATCATCTTAATTTCACCGCCCTCAGGAACAGTAGGGACGATAGTAACCGTTCGAGGTAATGGTTATGGGGCATCAAAGACAATCCATATCGACTTTGGCACGACATCAACAATACAGATGACCTCTACTTATGCCGAAGGGAGCTGGACAACTACCTTTACGATTGATACACAACCCTATGGTCAGACGACTATAGTTGCCTATGGCAGTGAACGAGCATCAGGGACATTTACTATCTTGCCCAATATTATTCTTATTACTCCAACAGAAGGAACAGTAGGAACAATAATTACAGTTCGAGGCAATGGTTATGGTGCATCGCGAACAATCCGCATAGAGTTTGGAACAACACCTACAATCCAGTTGACCTCTACCTATGCCGAAGGGAGTTGGACAACTACATTTACTATAGATACACAACAATATGGTAAGACGACCGTAGTGGCTTATGGAGATGGGCTTAAAGTAGAAGGGACAATAACTATATTACCGAATATCATTGTGATTACACCAACCGAAGGAACGGTAGGTAGAATAATAACCATAAGAGGTAATGGTTATGTTGCATCACGAACAATCCGCATAGAATTTGGAACAACACCGACAATCCAGTTGACCTCTACTTATGCCGAAGGTAGCTGGACTACGACCTTTACCATCGATACACAACAATATGGTAAGACGACGATTACGGCTTATGGAGATGTAATTAAAGCCGCCGGGACATTAACCATATTACCCAATATTATTCTGATTACACCGACGCAAGGTTCGGTAGGGACAATTATTACTATCAGAGGCAATGGTTATGGTGCATCACGGACAATTCGTGTAGAGTTTGGGACAACACCAACTATTCAGTTGACATCTACCTATGCCGAAGGTAGTTTCACTACTACCTTTACCATAGATACCCAGCAATATGGTAAGACAACTATAGTTGCTCACGGAGATGGACTTAAGGTAGAGGGCACTGTAACCATATTACCCAATATCATTTTGATTACACCAACTGAAGGAACGGTAGGAGCAATAATAACCATAAGCGGTAATGGTTATGGTGCATCTCGAACAATCAGCCTAGACTTTGGCACTACACTAACAATCCAGTTGACATCTACTTATGCAAAAGGTAGTTTCACCATGACATTTACCATCGATACACAACCTTATGGCATAACAACTATTGTGGCTTATGGAGATGGTATATCATTCAAAGGCACAGTGACTATCTTACCAGAGATAATACTAATTAGTCCAAAGGAAGGAACGGTAGGTAGTGTGGTTACTGTTTGTGGTAATGGATATAGGGCATCAGAGACAATTCATATTATCTTTGGAACATCACTAACAATTGCTACTACTTCAACGGATGCCATTGGGTCATGGGCGGTTACCTTTACCGTTGATACCCAGAGTGTTGGGACAACTACCATTACGGCTGTAGATATGGGTAGTGGCAGGAGTGTATCGAAGTATGAATTTAGAATAGTGCCACAGTTAACTCAAGTATCGCCACCTCAAGGGACAGTTGGGACAATAGTAACACTTCAAGGAGATGGTTACTTAGCTAATGAGTTAGTTAAGATAGACTTTGGGACAACATTGACCATAACTACTGTCAGTGCCAGTCAATCAGGGTCGTTCACAACTACATTTACCATAGATACTCAACCTTATGGTGTGACTACGGTTAAGGTAACAGGTCTTAGATCTAAGTTTAGTTCTGCTAATTTAAACTTCTTCATTACTTCTAATATTATTCTTATTACCCCAACAGAAGGAACGGTTGGCAGAATAATAACCGTTCGAGGTAATGGTTATGGGGCATCAAAGACAATCCATATAGATTTTGGCACAACACCAACTATTCAATCAGTTTCTACTTATGCAGAAGGGAGTTGGACTACTACCTTTACGATTGATACACAACCCTATGGTCAGACGACTATAGTTGCCTATGGAAGTGAACGAGCATCAGGGACATTTACTATCTTGCCCAATATTATTCTTATTACTCCAACAGAAGGAACAGTGGGAACAATAATTACAGTTCGAGGTAATGGTTATTCTGCATCAGGGACAATTCGGATAGAATTTGGGACGACACCGACAATTCAATTAACCTCTACCTATGCCGAAGGGAGTTGGACGACCACATTTACCATAGATACACAACAATATGGTAAGACGACCATAGTGGCTCAGGGTGATGGGCTTAAGGTAGAAGGGACTGTGACTATCTTACCCAACATTATTCTGATTACACCAACAGAAGGAACGGTAGGAACGATAATTACAGTTTGTGGCAATGGTTATTATGCATCTCGAGCAATTCGCATAGAGTTTGGAACAACACCGACAATCCAGTTGACCTCTACCTATGCCGAAGGTAGTTGGACAACTACATTTACCATCGATACACAACAATATGGTCAGACGACCATAGTTGTTCATGGAGATGGACTTAAGGTAGAAGGGACTATAACCATATTGCCAAATATCATTTTAATAACTCCGACAGAAGGAACAGTAGGGACAATCATTACTATTAGCGGTAATGGTTATGGGGCATCTCGAACAATCCGTATAGAATTTGGGACTACTCCAACAATCCAGTTAACCTCTACTTATGCCGAAGGTAGCTGGACTACTACCTTTACCATCGATACCCAGCAATATGGCAAGACGACCATAATGGCTCACGGAGATGGACTTAAGGTAGAAGGGACAATAACCATATTGCCCAATATCATTTTGATTACACCAACTGAAGGAACGGTAGGAGCAATAATAACCATAAGCGGTAATGGTTATGTTGCATCTGGAACAATCCGCATAAAATTTGGGACTACACCAACCATTCAGTTGACCTCTACTTATGCCGAGGGTAGTTTCACGACTACATTTACCATCGATACGCAACCGTATGGAATAACAACTATTGTAACTTATGGAGATGGTATATCATTCAAAGGCACAGTGACTATCTTACCAGAGATAATACTAATTAGTCCAAAGGAAGGAACAGTAGGTAGTATTGTTACCGTTTGTGGTAATGGATATATGGCATCAGAGACAATTCATATTATCTTTGGAACATCACCAACAATTGCTACTACTTCAACGGATGCCATTGGGTCATGGACGGTTACCTTTACTGTTGATACCCAGAGTGTTGGGACTACTACCATTACGGCTGTAGATATGGGTAGTGGTAGGAGTGTATCGAAGTATGAATTTAGAATAGTGCCACAGTTAACTCAAGTATCGCCACCTCAAGGGACAGTTGGGACAATAGTAACACTTCAAGGAGATGGTTACTTAGCTAATGAGTTAGTTAAGATAGACTTTGGGACAACATTGACCATAACTACTGTCAGTGCCAGTCAATCAGGGTCGTTCGCAACTACATTTACCATAGATACTCAACCTTATGGTGTTACTACGGTTAAGGTAACAGGTCTTACATCTAACTTTAGTTCTGCTAACTTAAACTTCTTCATTACTTCTAATATTATTCTTATTACCCCAACAGAAGGGACAGTGGGTAGCATAGTAACCGTTCGAGGTAATGGTTATGGGGCATCAAAGACAATTCGTATAGAATTTGGCACAACACCCACTATTCAATTAGTTTCTACTTATGCAGAAGGTAGCTGGACAACTACATTTACCATAGATACACAACAATATGGTAAGACAACTATTACTGCTTATGGAAGTGAACAGGCATCCGGAACATTTACTATCTTGCCCAATATTATTCTGATTACTCCAACAGAAGGAACAGTAGGAACAATAATTACAGTTCGAGGCAATGGTTATGGTGCATCAAGGACAATTCGGATAGAATTTGGGACGACACCGACAATTCAATTAACCTCTACTTATGCAGAAGGGAGTTGGACGACTACCTTTACCATAGATACACAACAGTATGGTCAGACGACAATAGTTGCTCATCAGGATGACGATGGACTTAAGGTAGAAGGGACAATAACCATATTGCCAAACATCATTCTGATTACGCCAATTGAAGGAACAGTAGGGACAATTATTACCATAAGTGGTAATGGTTATGTTGCATCTCGAACAATCCGCATAGAGTTGGGGACAACACCGACAATCCAATTGACCTCTACTTATGCCGAAGGTAGCTGGACAACTACATTTACCATAGATACACAACAATATGGTAAGACGACCATAGTTGCTCATGGAGATGGACTTAAGGTAGAAGGGACTATAACCATATTGCCGAATATTATTTTAATAACCCCAACAGAAGGAACAGTAGGGACAATCATTACTATTAGCGGCAATGGTTATGGTGCATCTCGGACAATCCGTATAGAATTTGGAACCACACCAACAATTCAGTTAACCTCTACTTATGCCGAAGGGAGTTGGACGACGACATTTACTGTGGATACTCAACAATATGGTCAGACAACAATTATTGCTCATGGAGATGACCAGGGAATTAAGGCACAAGGGACATTGACAATATTACCGAATATTATTCTCATTACCCCAACTAAAGGAACAGTAGGGACAATAATTACTGTTAGAGGTAATGGTTATGGTGCATCGCGGACAATCCGCATAGAATTTGGAACAACTCGCACACACCAGTTAACATCAACCTATGCTGAAGGTAGTTGGACAACGACATTTACCATAAATACACAGCGATATGGAACAACAACTATTATAGCTCATGGAGATATACTGGGAATTAAGGCTTATGGAACATTGACGATTGAATCAAATATTATTCTAATTACACCAACTGCTGGCACCGTAGGCAGGACTATTACTATTGCCGGTAATGGTTTTGGTGCAACGGAAAAAATACAGATTGACTTCGGCACAACTAAGAGTATTGCACTTCCAACATCAACGGCATTTGGGTCATTTAGTACGACCTTTACTAGAGATACCCAACCTTGTGGGACAACAACTATTAAAGTGACTGGAATAAGCACTAATCAAATACGATATGGTAGCATTACGATTCAACCGAATATTATCAGTATTACACCTGTTTCTGGGACGGTAGGAATTGTTACAACCGTAAAAGGAAATGGATATGGAGCAAGTGAACAAATTAAGATTGACTTTGGGACGACTTCAACGATTACAAGGACGACATCTAATGGCATTGGGCAATTTGAGGTGTCATTTACGATTATTTCTCAAGTTAAATGTGGTTCAACCACGGTTAGGGCAACAGGTCTTATATCAGGTGTTGAAGATACAGATGAATTTGTCATTACCGGAATTACCTTAGTTTCACCATCACAAGGAACGGTAGGGACGATGATTACTGTGCGAGGTGCAGGATATAAACTTCCCGATCCAATGGGAGAAATAGTCTGGATTGATTTTGGAGCTACTACTCACATTGCTTTTGATATGAGTAATGAATTAGGTGAATTTACGGTTATCTTTAGTATTAACACTCAAGTTCGTGGGACACATACTATTACAGCCTCTGGTGCGACAACAGGTAGAGTAGATACAGATGACTTTAGGATTTTACCCAATATCCATTCAGTTACACCTACCGCTGGGACAATTGGAAGTTATTACATAACAATTATAGGTACTGGTTTTGATGAAAGTGGACCGGATGATTCGATAAGGATTGATTTTGGCACTACCGATAATGGTATAGGTGTAGGTATGGATCCTTTTACACCGGTACCGGAGTGGCCAAAAGCATCAGCTGGGGGAACATTTACCGCCATATTTCGTAATGATATTACACAACCAGGTGGAACGACGACTATTACGGCTATAGAAATTAAGCAATTTGAAGAAAAATTCAGGGTTTATAATTACTTCCGTATCCTTGGTAAGATTACTAGCTACCAACCTACATCTGGCTCTGTGGGAACCAATGTTACTATAGAAGGTAGTGGTTATGGTGCTACAGAAACAATACAGGTTGATTTTGGGACGACGATGACTATTGGGATAACAACTACATCTGCTTTAGGTAACTTTAATCTTACCTTTACCGTTGATACTCAAGTCTATGGGACTACCTCAATATCTATTATCGGGCTGAGAACAGATATAGTAAGACAAGAAGAATTTATTGTTATTCCGAATATTACGGTTGTTTCACCATCTGTTGGTAAGATAGATAGTAGTGTAACTATTTATGGTAATGGTTATAAGGCATCAGAGACATTACAGGTTGACTTTGGAGTTACTTCCAGTATCACCTTTGTTAGTGCAGATTATCAGGGTAACTTTATGGCTATATTTACTGTTTCACAACAAGGTGCAGGCACAAAGACAATTACTGTTACAGGAATTGAATCACAAGGGAAAGCGACTAATGTATTTAGCATATTGGCAGGAATTAATAGAGTTTTACCTATGTCTGGTACTGTGGGAACGACGGTAACAGTAGAGGGTACAGGTTATACCCCGAATACGGAAGTAAGATTCCACTTTGGTGGAGAACCGGATATAAATCCTCCCCCTCGACCAAAAGTTAGTACCTATGGTACTTTTACCGGCACCTTTATTGTTAATACTCAACCTTATGGGACGACAACTATTACTGCGGTAGATACTGGTGTACCATCCGTATCAAGCTATGATTACTTCCTGATTACTTCTAAAATTATTTCTATAACACCCGAATCAGGAACAATAGGTAGAAATGTTACTGTCGAAGGTAACGGTTTTGGGCAAAATGAACTTATACGCATTAGTTTTGGGACAACTATAAGTGTAACATTTATAACTACTACAGGGGATGGAACTTTCTCAACTACCTTTACTATTACACCACAACCATATGGGACAATTACTATTAGGGCTTTTGGACTTAATACAGCGGCGGAATCTCAAGGTATATTTATTGTTAAAGGGAAAATTATTAGTGTAACACCTACAAAAGGGACGGTAGGAACTATAGTTACTGTAGAAGGGAATGGTTATGCGGCAATAGAATTAATACGGATTGATTTTGGAACGAATAGAACATTAACTATGGCTACAACAGACGATATGGGTGTATTTAGGGCTATATTTACAGCAGATACACAGGCTTATGGAACGACAACGGTCTTTGCTTATGGATTTAATTCTAATCAACTTAAGGAAGATGTATTCTTTATCATTACACAACGAATATTTGCTCCTTCACCTACCGTAGGGACAGTGGGAACAATAGTAACGGTTACCGGTAATGGATTTATGGCTTGGGAAGGACTCCGTGTTGATTTTGGAACTACTCGAACAATTGAAGTAGATGCAGCTGATGAAGATGGGGCATTTGTTCTTACCTTTAAGGTTGATTCCCAACCATATGGTGTAAGAACTATTTTGGTTACCGGAATGAATTCACAGGCTACGGATAGCACAACATTTGAAATGAGACCTTCTATTACTTTAGTTACACCTTCTATTGGTTCGGTGGGAACTATAGTTACTGTTGAAGGTGCTGGACATTATTATGTTACTCCGATAGCAGAAAAAGTATTTATTAAACTTAATTCAATTTCAATGGCGACCGTAACGGTTTCTGTTGTAGGTACCTATAGTGTTACCTTTACAGTTAATACTCAATCTTATGGAAGTAAGACGGTTAGTTCTAAAGGACAATATACGCCACAAACTTCGGAATCTCCTTTCTTTATTATTTCAAAGATTATATTAGTTTCACCTAATAAAGGTACTGTAGGAACAACAGTAACAATAAGAGGAACAGGATATGTAGAAAATGATATAGTTCAAATTGATTTTGGATTATATTCCACTATTGCGTTAACCACTGCTTCTATAGATGGTACTTTTGCCACTACCTTTACCGTAGATACCCAGAGTTATGGTAGTGTTACTATTACCGCAGGTGGATTGACAGCAGGATCAGATACAAGTATCTTCTTTATTGACATAGGTATAACTAAAGTATCACCTGACAGAGGTTCTGTGGGAACAGTGGTTGAGGTTATCGGGACAGGGTATTTACCAAATGAAGGAATAAGTATTACCTTTGGCTTGACTTCGACTATAGCGGTGGCTACAACTAATCAAAATGGTAGTTTCAGCGTTTCCTTTACTATTGATACTCAAAAATTTGGCACAACAACTATTATTGCTCTTGGTAGCCGTGGAGAGGCTAAAGGTTACTTTGCGATTACCACTAATATCATTCAACTGACACCAACAGAAGGAACTGTCGGAACAATAATTACCATTGCTGGTGATGGTTATGCCTCTTCAGAAATGGTGAGAATTGATTTTGGCACAACCATGTCTATTACTCTTACTCAGACAAGTTCCATGGGGACATTTGCTACTACCTTTACTGTTAATACACAACCTGCGGGATTGACTACTGTTAAATCTACTGGTAGTAAATCACTTACACCAGTTACTGTTTACTTTACCATTAAGCCTCAAATCGGTGTAGTTTCACCAGATAAAGGCACGGTAGGAACAATAGTTACTGTTCATGGTGAAGGGTACCGAGCAAATGAATCCTTAAAACTTGATTTTGGTGATAAAGCAACGGTTACGGTTACTTCTACTGACCAGACAGGGTCATTTACAACTACATTCACGGTTGATACCCAGGTTTATGGTTCGACAACCATTACCGTAACTTCAATCGCTGATAATTCAAGGTTTGCTCAGAACTACTTCTTTATTATTCCTCAAATAGTTCAGATAACTCCAACGCAAGGAACAATAGGGACTCAAGTTATTATTCTTGGTAATGGTTATGGTTCGTCAGATACGGTGCAGGTTGATTTTGGTTTGGCAATAAGTATTACGACCAGTGTAACAAGTTTAGCCGGGTCATTTACGGTTACATTTACGGTTGATACCCAGGTTTATGCGACAACAACAATTGTCGCGAAGAATCATATCGCCGGGTCAGCGACGATTACCTTCTTTATCTTAAATAGAATCATTAGTATAACTCCAACTCAAGGCACGGTGGGGACATCAGTTACTGTAGAGGCAAATGGTTATGGAAAACAAGAAGATGTCCGAATTAGTCTTGGTTTGACAAAGACGGTTGCAACTTATTTGACTGGTGAACGCGGGACATTTACGGTTGTCTTTACCATTGATACTCAACCTGCTGGAACAAACACGGTTACAATAACAGGTATTACTTCAGGTGCAACTTATCATGAATTCTTCTTTGTTCGTGCCCAAATTACATCAGTAACACCAACAGTAGGAACTGTGGGAACAATTGTGTCGATTTCTGCCACAGGTTATGGTGCTACTGAGTTAATCCAGATTAATTTTGGAACTACTCAAACTATTACTACCGTGTCAACCGATGCTTATGGAAAATTCTCAACGACATTTACGATTAATACCCAATATGTAGGAACAACGACTATTGTGGTAATTGGGATGAGAACTAATTGCCAGGAAACAGAGTTTGTCAAGATAATTAGTAATATCGTTACCGTAACACCTGACAGTGGGACAGTAGGTTCGGTAGTTACAATTAAAGGAAATGGTTTTGGTGATAGGGAAGATATAAATATTGTCTTTGGAACTAATGGAATTATTACCGCTGTATCTTCTACGCCGGATGGAACATTTACCGCGATATTTACTATTGATACTCAACCGTATGGCACAACGACAATTGTTATTACTGGTGTTGCAAGTAATGAGGTTCAAATAAGAACTTATAAGATTATGGCAAAGGTAATTAATGTGGAGCCAATAGAAGGACCCACCAGTGTATTGGTTTTAGTCGAAGGGAACGGTTATGGTATCTCAGAATTAGTCTGGATTGATTTTGGAGCAACACCGACAATTGTGACAACGACGACAAATAAACATGGTGAGTTTAAGACTTACTTTACTGTTACTCCTCAGGTAAGTCAGCGGGCCACTGTGACTGCAACTGGCTTGAATACAGGGGTTAAAGATGATTATGATCTGGTATTCAGGGTTAAACCTGGTATCGTCTCAATGGAACCTACCACCGGGACAGTAGGTAGTTTCATTACACTGGTTGGTGCCTCTTATTCAGCTACTGAACCAATTAGAATTGACTTTGGAACAACGAGGACTATTTACCTGGTAACCTCAGGGCCTGATGGTGGATTTAACATTACCTTTACCGTAGATACACAACCAGCAGGAATAACTACAATCAAAGCGACTAATGTTAATAATGGGTCTCAAACTGATACCAGAATATTCACTATTACAGGCAATATTATTACCTATACCCCGCAAAGTGGAACAGTAGGGACTATAGTTACTTTGGCTGGTAATGGTTATGGAGCGACTGAATTAGTGGTGATTACATTTGGTACGACCCAAACTATTGTTACCACTACTTCAACTGCTACCGGTTCATTTACCACTACATTTACCGTCAATACACAACCTTATGGTTCGACTACCATAATAGTTAGAGGTATTACTTCTGGACAGGTAGTAACAAAGACATTTACCATCCAACATCGAATTGAATATATTACACCTACTAATGGAACGGTTGGAACTTTAGTGACCGTTTTTGGTGATGGATATAAGGCGTATGATTATATCCGAATTCACTTTGGAACGACCTATTCTATTACTACTACCTCAAGTAATGAAAATGGTTCATTTACCGCGCAGTTTAGAGTTGATTCTCAACCTTATGGTTCAACTACTGTCATGGCAGTAGATGTTGAGATGGCGTCAACTATCTTCTCTATCTTGCCACAAATTGTTAATGTTTCACCTACAGAAGGAACAGTAGGAACGATAATTACCTTAGTAGGGTCAGGTTATGGAGCAATAGAAGATGTCCGAATAGATTTTGGAACCACTCAAACTATAACTATGGCTAACTCGAATATAGATGGCACATGGACAATTACCTTTACTGTTACCACACAAGGTTATGGGATTACGACTATTAAAGCTACTGGTTCAAATACACAGGTATCAAGTATTAATTACTTTAAGATAACGCCACAAGTTGTTAGTGTCAGTCCAGAAATAGGGACAGTGGGAACAATAATTACTATCCGTGGTACCGGGTTTATAGGCACCGAAGAAATATACATTAACTTTGGAATAACACAAACTATTACTACTACAATTTCAGATATAGAAGGGAGCTTTACCACTACATTTACCATAGATACTCAGGTCTTTGGAACGACTACCATAGCCGCTCGTGGTAAGGTTTCTGATACAGAAGTGGTTAATTACTTCAAGATTATTCCAGAAATTTACTATGTTACTCCAACAGAAGGTAGTGTGGGAACAATACTGAGGATATCAGGTTCTGGATATAGTGGTTCGGAGAATGTTGTTATAGATTTGGGTAAGAGAGCAACCGTATCTATAGCCAATACCTCTAATTTTGGCACATTCACTATCGCCTTTACGGTTGAAATCCAACCTTATGGAACAAAGACTATTGTTGGAAAGGGAATAGATTCTGCCGCAAAGGCTATTAATTACTTCCGTATTATACCTAATATTACAAATATAATTCCGTCAGCTTCACCTGCTAAGGGCACAGTTGGAGCAATAGTAGTAGTAGAAGGTGATGGTTTTGGTGAGAATGAACAATTATTTGTTGAATTTGGCACTACTCATACCATTACTATAACTACAAGTAGTGAATGGGGGACATTCTCAGCTACCTTTACTGTTGATACTCAACCTTATGGCACGACTACGGTTAAGGTGATAGGTTCAACTACGCCATTAACTGCTGTCGATTATTTCACTATTCTACCTAATATCTTTGTTACCTCTCCTTCAAAAGGCACGGTAGGAACAATAATTACTATTTGTGGTAATGGTTATGCCGCATCAGAAGAAGTGGTAATACAATTTGGCATTACAAAGACTATAACTATTACTTTGACAGATTTGATAGGGTCATGGACAACTACCTTTACAATAAATACACAACCTTATGGTTCTACAACAATTATAGCGACAGGATTAAATTGTGGGACTTCTGCCAATAGCTCTTTCAAGATACTACCAGAATTATGGTCAGTGGTGCTTGCGGAAGGGACAGTAGGGACAATCGTTACAATCCGAGGCACAGGTTATGCGGCGAATGAGTTAGTTTACATCCACTTTGGGACAACAAATACAATCACAATGACCTCAGCCGCAATTGAAGGTAGTTTCACGACGACATTTACCATTGATACACAACCTTATGGTTCGACGACAATCACTGCGGTAGGCTTGAGTTCAGGTGAGGCGATAAACGACTTCAAGATAGTGCCAGAATTATGGTCAGTGGAGTTAGGTGAAGAGACAGTAGGGACAATCGTCACAATCCGAGGCACCGGCTATGCGGCGAATGAGTTAATTTACATTCACTTTGGCACAACAAATACAATCACGACGACCTCAGCCGCAATCGAAGGTAGTTGGACTACAACATTTACTATTGATACACAACCGTATGGTTCGACAACGATAACAGCACTAGGCTTGAATTCAGGTAGTGCCATAAATGACTTCAAGATATTACCAGAGTTATGGTCAGTAGTGCTTGCCGAAGGGACAGTTGGGACAATCGTCACAATCCGAGGCACCGGCTATGCGGCGAATGAGTTAATTTACATTCACTTTGGCACGACAAAGACAATTACGACGACCTCAGCCGCAATCGAAGGTAGTTTTACGACGACATTCACTGTTGATACACAAGGATTTGGCTCGACGACAATAACCGCCGTAGGATTGAATTCCGGCAGTGCGATAAATTACTTCAAGATAACTGTTGAGTTATATTCAGTAACACCAACAGAGGGCACAGTAGGGACAATAATTACGATTAAAGGCACAGGGTATAAAGCCAATGAAGGAATAAGGATAGACTTTGGAGTTAAATCAACAATAACTACAACACAAGCCGATGGAACAGGTAGCTGGACAGTTACCTTTACCATCGATACACAGCCTTATGATAGAACTACAATCAAGGCAACAGGATTAACAAGTGGTGGAGAAGGGATTAATTACTTCAAGATACTGCCAGAATTATGGTCAGTGGTGCTTGCCGAAGGGACAGTTGGGACAATTGTCACGATACGAGGCACCGGGTATGCGGCGAATGAATTAGTTTATATTCACTTTGGCACAACAAAGACGATTACAACGACCTCAGCCGCAAGCGAAGGTAGTTTCACAACGACATTTACCATTGATACACAACCGTATGGTTCGACGACAATCACTGCGGTAGGTCTGAGTTCAGGTAGTGCCATAAATGACTTCAAGATATTGCCAGAGTTATGGTCAGTAGTATTAGCCGAAGGGACAGTAGGGACAATTGTGACGATACGAGGCACAGGGTATGCGGCGAATGAATTAGTTTATATCCACTTTGGCACAACAAAGACAATTACGACGACCTCAGTCGCAATCGAAGGTAGTTGGACTACAACATTTACTATTGATACGCAACCGTATGGTTCGACGACGATAACAGCGGTTGGCTTGAATTCAGGCGAGGCGATAAATGATTTCAAGATATTGCCAGAGTTATGGTCAGTGGTGTTAGCCGAAGGGACAATAGGGACAATTGTGACAATCCGAGGCACAGGTTATGCGGCGAATGAGTTAGTTTATATCCACTTTGGGACAACGAAGACAATTACGATGACCTCAGCCGCAATCGAAGGTAGTTTCACGACGACATTTACCATTGATACACAACCTTATGGTTCGACGACAATCACTGCGGTAGGTCTGAGTTCAGGTAGTGCCATAAATGACTTCAAGATACTGCCAGAGTTATGGTCAGTGGTGTTAGCCGAAGGGACAGTTGGGACACTAGTAACGATACGAGGCACCGGCTATGCGGCGAATGAGTTAGTTTATATCCACTTTGGGACGACAAAGACAATTACGACGACCTCAGCCGCAATCGAAGGTAGTTTCACGACGACATTTACCATTGATACACAACCTTATGGTTCGACGACAATCACTGCGGTAGGCTTGAGTTCAGGTGAGGCGATAAACGACTTCAAGATAGTGCTAGAATTATGGTCAGTGGAGTTAGGTGAAGGGACAGTAGGGACAATCGTCACAATCCGAGGCACCGGTTATGCGGCGAATGAGTTAGTTTATATCCACTTTGGGACGACAAAGACAATCACGACGACCTCAGCGGCAATCGAAGGTAGTTTCACAACAACATTTACTATTAATACACAACCTTATGGTTCGACAACGATAACAGCAGTCGGATTGAATTCAGGTAGTGCCATAAATGACTTTAAGATATTACCAGAGTTATGGTCAGTAGTGCTTGCCGAAGGGACAGTTGGGACAGTCGTCACAATCCGAGGCACAGGCTATGCGGGGAATGAGTTAATTTACATTCACTTTGGCACGACAAAGACAATTACGACGACCTCAGCCGCAATCGAAGGTAGTTTCACGACGACATTTACCGTTGATACACAAGGGTTTGGCTCGACGACAATAACCGCCGTAGGATTGAATTCTAACAGTGCCATCAATTACTTCAAGATAACTGTTGAGTTATATTCAGTAACACCAACAGAGGGAACAGTAGGAACAATAATTACGATTAAAGGCACAGGGTATAAAGCCAATGAAGGGATAAGGATAGACTTTGGAGTTAAATCAACAATAACTACAACACAAGCCGATGGAACAGGTAGCTGGACAGTTACCTTTACTATCGATACACAGCCTTATGATAGAACTACAATCAAGGCAACAGGATTAACAAGTGGTGGAGAAGGGATTAATTACTTCAAGATACTGCCAGAGTTATGGTCAGTAGTGCTTGCCGAAGGGACAGTTGGGACAATTGTCACGATACGAGGCACCGGTTATACTGCAAATGAGTTAATTTATATTCACTTTGGGACAACAAAGACAATCACAACAACCTCAGCCACAATTGAAGGTAGTTTCACGACGACATTTACCATTGATACACAACCGTATGGTTCGACGACGATAACAGCAGTTGGATTGAATTCAGGTAGTGCGATAAATAACTTCAAGATACTGCCAGAGTTATGGTCAGTGGTGCTTGCGGAAGGGACAGTTGGGACAATCGTAACAATACGAGGCACCGGCTATGCGGCAAATGAGTTAGTTTACATTCACTTTGGCACAACAAAGACAATCACGACGACCTCAGCCGCAATCGAAGGTAGTTGGACTACAACATTTACTATTGATACGCAACCGTATGGTTCGACGACGATAACAGCAGTTGGATTGAATTCAGGTAGTGCGATAAATAACTTCAAGATACTGCCAGAGTTATGGTCAGTGGTGCTTGCGGAAGGGACAGTTGGGACAATCGTAACAATCCGAGGCACAGGGTATGCGGCGAATGAGTTAGTTTACATTCACTTTGGCACAACAAAGACAATCACGACAACCTCAGCCGCAATCGAAGGTAGTTTCACGACGACATTTACCATTGATACACAACCTTATGGTTCGACGACGATAACAGCAGTTGGATTGAATTCAGGTAGTGTGATAAATTACTTTAAGATACTGCCAGAATTATGGTCAGTGGAGTTAGCCGAAGGGACAGTAAGAACAATCGTGATAATCCGAGGCACCGGCTATGCGGCGAATGAGTTAGTTTATATTCACTTTGGGACAACAAAGACGATTACAACGACCTCAGCCGCAATCGAAGGTAGTTTCACAACAACATTTACCATTGATACACAACCGTATGGTTCGACGACAATCACTGCGGTAGGCTTGAGTTCAGGTGAGGCGATAAACGACTTCAAGATACTGCCAGAATTATGGTCAGTGGTGCTTGCGGAAGGGACAGTAGGGACAATCGTTACAATCCGAGGCACCGGCTATGCGGCGAACGAGTTAATTTACATTCACTTTGGCACAACAAATACAATCACGACGACCTCAGCCGCAATCGAAGGTAGTTTCACAACGACATTTACTATTGATACACAACCGTCTGGTTCGACAACGATAACAGCAGTAGGCTTGAATTCAGGTAGTGCCATAAATGACTTCAAGATACTGCCAGAATTATGGTATGTCAATCCAGCCGAAGGGACAGTTGGTAAGATAGTAACGATTCGAGGGACAGGATATAGTGCCAATGAGTTAATTTACATTCACTTTGGCACAACAAAGACAATCACAACGACCTCAGCCGCAATCGAAGGTAGTTTCACGACGACATTCACTGTTGATACACAAGGATTTGGCTCGACGACAATAACCGCTGTAGGATTGAATTCCGGCAGTGCGATAAATTACTTCAAGATAACTGTTGAGTTATATTCAGTAACACCAACAGAGGGCACAGTAGGAACAATAATTACGATTAAAGGCACAGGTTATAAAGCCAATGAAGAAGTAAGGATAGACTTTGGCACAACATCAAGTATTACCACAACACAGGCAGATGGAACAGGTAGCTGGACAGTTACCTTTACCATCGATACACAACCTTATGATAGAACTACAATCAAGGCAACAGGATTAACAAGTGGTGGAGAAGGGATTAATGACTTCAAGATACTACCAGAGTTATGGTCAGTGGTATTAGCCGAAGGGACAGTTGGAACAATCGTAACGATTCGAGGCACAGGGTATGCGGCGAATGAGTTAGTTTACATCCACTTTGGCACAACGAAGACAATCACGACGACCTCAGCCGCAATCGAAGGTAGTTTCACAACGACATTTACTATTGATACACAACCGTATGGTTCGACGACGATAACAGCGGTTGGCTTGAATTCAGGTAGTGCGATAAATAACTTCAAGATACTGCCAGAATTATGGTCAGTAGTGCTTGCCGAAGGGACAGTTGGGACAATCGTCACAATCCGAGGCACCGGCTATGCGGCGAATGAGTTAGTTTACATTCACTTTGGCACAACAAAGACAATCACGACAACCTCAGCCGCAATCGAAGGTAGTTTCACGATGACATTTACTATTGATACACAACCTTATGGTTCGACGACAATCACTGCGGTAGGTCTGAGTTCAGGTAGTGCCATAAATAACTTCAAGATAGTGCCAGAATTATGGTCAGTGGAGTTAGCCGAAGGGACAGTAGGGACAATCGTTACAATCCGAGGCACCGGCTATGCGGCGAATGAGTTAGTTTACATTCACTTTGGCACAACAAAGACAATCACGACAACCTCAGCCGCAATCGAAGGTAGTTTCACGACAACATTTACCATTGATACACAACCGTATGGTTCGACAACGATAACAGCGGTTGGCTTGAATTCAGGTGAGGCGATAAATGACTTCAAGATACTGCCAGAATTATGGTCAGTGATGCTTGCCGAAGGGACAGTAGGAACAATCGTAACGATACGAGGCACAGGTTATGCGGCGAATGAGTTAGTCTATATCCACTTTGGGACGACAAAGACAATCACGACGACTTCAGCCTCAATCGAAGGTAGTTTCACAACAACATTCACTATTGATACCCAATCTTATGGTTCGACAACAATTACTGCGGTAGGTTTAAATTCAGGTGAGGCGATAAATGACTTCAAGATACTACCAGAATTATGGTCAGTGGTATTAGCCGAAGGGACAGTAGGGACAATCGTTACAATCCGAGGCACAGGCTATGCGGCGAATGAATTAGTTTACATTCACTTTGGGACAACAAAGACAATTACAACAACCTCAGTGGCAATCGAAGGTAGTTTCACAACGACATTTACCATTGATACACAACCTTATGGTTCGACGACAATCACTGCGGTAGGTCTGAGTTCAGGTAGTGCCATAAATAACTTCAAGATACTGCCAGAATTATGGTCAGTGGTGTTAGGTGAAGGGACAGTTGGGACAATCGTAACAATCCGAGGCACAGGCTATGCGGCGAATGAATTAGTTTACATTCACTTTGGGACAACAAAGACAATTACAACAACCTCAGTGGCAATTGAAGGTAGTTTCACAACAACATTTACTATTGATACACAACCTTATGGTTCAACAACAATCACTGCGGTAGGTCTGAGTTCAAGTAGTGCGATAAATAACTTCAAGATACTGCCAGAATTATGGTCAGTGGTGTTAGCCGAAGGGACAGTTGGGACAATCGTAACAATCCGAGGCACCGGTTATGCGGCGAATGAGTTAGTTTACATCCACTTTGGGACAACAATTACAATCACCACGACCTCAGCCGCAATCGAAGGTAGTTTCACAACGACATTCACTATTGATACGCAACCGTATGGTTCGACGACGATAACAGCGGTCGGGTTGAATTCAGGTAGTGCCATAAATGACTTCAAGATACTGCCAGAGTTATGGTCAGTGGTGCTTGCAGAAGGGACAGTAGGGACAATCGTAACGATACGAGGCACAGGCTATGCGGCGAATGAGTTAATTTACATTCACTTTGGCACAACAAAGACAATCACCACAACCTCAGCCGCAATCGAAGGTAGTTTCACGACAACATTTACTATTGATACACAACCGTATGGTTCGACAACGATAACAGTAGTTGGATTGAATTCAGATAGTGCCATAAATGACTTCAAGATATTACCGGAATTATGGTCTGTAACACCAAAAGAAGGGACAGTAGGGACAATCGTAACGATACGAGGCACAGGCTATGCGGCGAATGAGTTAATTTACATTCACTTTGGCACGACAAAGACAATTACGACGACATCAGCCGCAATCGAAGGTAGTTTCACGACGACATTCACTGTTGATACACAAGGATTTGGCTCGACGACAATAACCGCCGTAGGATTAAATTCCGGCAGTGCGATAAATTACTTCAAGATAACTGTTGAGTTATATTCAGTAACACCAACAGAGGGCACAGTAGGGACAATAATTACGATTAAAGGCACAGGTTATAAAGCCAATGAAGAAGTAAGGATAGACTTTGGCACAACATCAAGTATTACCACAACACAGGCAGATGGAACAGGTAGCTGGACGGTGACATTTACCATAAATACACAACCTTATGATACAACTACAATCAAGGCAACAGGATTAACAAGTGGTGGAGAAGGGATTAATTACTTCAAGATACTGCCAGAGTTATGGTCAGTGGTATTAGCCGAAGGGACAGTAGGAACGGTAGTTACAATACGAGGCACCGGCTATGCGGCAAATGAGTTAGTTTACATTCACTTTGGGACAACAAAGACAATCACGACGACCTCAGCCGCAATCGAAGGTAGTTTCACAACGACATTTACCATTGATACACAACCGTATGGTTCGACAACGATAACAGCAGTTGGCTTGAATTCGGGTAGTGCGATAAATAACTTCAAGATACTGCCAGAATTATGGTCAGTGGTGCTTGCGGAAGGAACAGTTGGGACAATCGTTACAATCCGAGGCACCGGCTATGCGGCGAATGAGTTAGTTTATATTCACTTTGGCACAACAAAGACAATCACGACGACCTCAGCCGCAATCGAAGGTAGTTTCACAACGACATTTACCATTGATACACAACCTTATGGTTCGACGACAATCACTGCGGTAGGTCTGAGTTCAGGTAGTGCCATAAATGACTTCAAGATATTACCGGAATTATGGTCTGTGGTGCTTGCGGAAGGAACAGTGGGGACAATCGTAACGATACGAGGCACAGGTTATGCGGCGAATGAGTTAATTTATATCCACTTTGGCACAACAAATACGATAACGACAACATCTGTAGATGGACAGGGTAGCTGGACAACCACCTTTACCATAGATACACAACCTTATGGCTCTACAACCATAACAGCGGTAGGGTTGAGTTCAGGTCAGGCAAGCAATGACTTTAAGATACTGCCAGAAATATGGTCAGTGGAGTTAGCCGAAGGGACAGTAGGAACAATTGTTACGATACGAGGCACAGGCTATGCGGCGAATGAATTAGTTTATATTCACTTTGGGACAACAAAGACAATCACAACGACCTCAGCCGCAATCGAAGGTAGTTTCACGACGACATTTACCGTCGATACACAACCTTATGGTTCGACGACAATCACTGCGGTAGGCTTGAGTTCAAGTTCTGCAATAAATGACTTCAAGATACTGCCCGAATTATGGTCAGGGGTGCTTGCCGAAGGGACAGTAGGGACAATCGTAACGATACGAGGCACCGGTTATGCGGCGAATGAGTTAGTTTATATCCACTTTGGCACAACAAAGACAATTACCACGACCTCAGCCTCAATCGAAGGTAGTTTCACGACGACATTTACCATTGATACGCAACCGTATGGTTCGACAACGATAACAGCGGTTGGATTGAATTCAGGTAGTGCCATAAATGACTTCAAGATATTACCGGAATTATGGTCTGTAACACCAAAAGAAGGGACAGTAGGGACAATCGTAACGATACGAGGCACAGGCTATGCGGCGAATGAGTTAATTTACATTCACTTTGGCACAACAAAGACAATTACCACGACCTCAGCCTCAATCGAAGGTAGCTGGACGACGACATTCACTGTTGATACACAGGGATTTGGCTCAACGACAATAACCGCTGTAGGATTAAATTCCGGCAGTGCGATAAATTACTTCAAGATAACTGTTGAGTTATATTCAGTAACACCAACAGAGGGCACAGTAGGAACAATAATTACGATTAAAGGCACAGGTTATAAAGCCAATGAAGAAGTAAGAATAGACTTTGGCACAACATCAAGTATTACTACGACGCAGGCAGATGAAACAGGTAGCTGGACAGTTACATTTACCATAAATACACAACCTTATGATACAACTACAATCAAGGCAACAGGATTAACCTGTCAGGGAGAAGGGATTAATTACTTCAAGATACTGCCAGAGTTATGGTCAGTGGTGTTAGCCGAAGGGACAGTAGGGACAATCATAACGATACGAGGCACAGGCTATGCGGCGAATGAGTTAGTTTATATTCACTTTGGCACAACAAAGACAATCACGACGACCTCAGCCGCAATCGAAGGTAGCTTCACGACGACATTTACCATCGATACGCAACCTTATGGTTCGACAACGATAACAGCGGTTGGATTGAATTCAGGTAGTGCCATAAATGACTTCAAGATACTGCCAGAGTTATGGTCAGTAGTATTAGCCCAAGGGACAGTAGGGACAATTGTAACGATACGAGGTACAGGGTATGCGGCGAATGAGTTAGTCTATATCCACTTTGGCACAACAAAGACAATCACGACGACCTCAGCGGCAATCGAAGGTAGTTTCACGACGACATTTACCATCGATACGCAACCTTATGGTTCGACGACAATCACTGCGGTAGGTCTGAGTTCAGGTAGTGCCATAAATGACTTCAAGATACTGCCAGAATTATGGTCAGTGGTGTTAGCCGAAGGGACAGTAGGGACAATCGTTACAATCCGAGGCACAGGCTATGCGGCGAATGAGTTAATTTACATCCACTTTGGGACAACAAAGACGATTACCACGACCTCATCGGCAATCGAAGGGAGCTGGACCACAACATTTACTGTTAATACACAACCATATGGTTCAACAACAATTACTGCGGTAGGTTTGAATTCAGGCGAGGCGATAAATGACTTTAAGATAATACCAGAATTATGGTCTGTAACTCCAACTTCCGGAACAGTAGGTACCAGTATTACTATAAGAGGCACGGGTTATTGTGGGACAGAGGTAGTTTATATCCACTTTGGTATAACCAATACGATTACTACGGTTGTTTCAGATATAGAGGGTAGTTGGACAATTACATTTACTGCTGATGCTCAACCTTATGCAACTACTACTATAATAGCAGGAGGACAGCATAATGCACATCAGGCAAGCAATTTCTTCTCTATGAAGAGTAGGATTGTTGAGATAGTGCCACCTAAAGGTGCTATTGGACTTGAAATTACAGTTTATGGTGATGGATTTGGTGCCTCAGAATCTGTCCGGATTGATTTTAGCGACAAACCGACATTAACTTATGTTACTTCTCAACGAAATGGGCAATTTACCGCTATCTTTACTGTTCCTGATGTATCTGCTAATCAAACAGTAACGGCTACAGGTCTTACAACGGGTGCGGAAGGTATAGATACATTTACGGTTATACCTGGTATCTCATTTATATCACCTACCTTTGGGACTATTGGAACTATAGTTGATATTAGAGGAAGTGGTTTTGGTGTAGGAAATGAAATAAGAATAGATTTTGGCACAACGAGAAGTATTGTCGTCCTAACTGCTGATACGAGTGGAAGATTTGTTACTACCTTTACTGTTGATACTCAACCTTCAGGTTCAACTACTGTTATGGTCCAGGATGTGTTAACTTCAGCTTTTGAAGATAGAATATTTGATATTATTGGAAGAATTACCTATACTACACCTCTCATTGGAACTGTTGGGACAACTATTACCGTGCAAGGAGATGGTTATGGAGCTACCGAGACAATACGGATTAGTTTTGGAACAACTACGACTATCGGAACAGCGACTTCAAATGCCGTAGGAACTTATACCGCTATCTTCACCATTGATACTCAACCTTATGGAAATACGACTGTGGTAATTAAAGGTTTAACTTCTGGTGAAGAAGAAATAACACAAGTATTTATTATACCTAATATTATTGTAGTTACACCTGATAGAGGTAGTGTGGGGACAATAATTACTTTGAAAGGAAATGGATACAAGGCGAATGAAACAGTTCAAATTGACTTTGGTAATTATTCTACTATCACTACCACTTCAAGTGATAACATTGGTTCATTTACTACAACCTTTACTATTGATACCCAGAAATATGGTGTTACAACTATTATTGCCAGAGGATTAGATTCAAGTTATGCTGTTGATGACCTGTTTATTATACCTAATATCATCACCGTTACGCCTTCAATTGGAACTGTGGGAACGATAATAACCGTAGCCGGTAATGGTTATGGGGCGTCAGAGACAATAACCATTAGTTTTGGAACACATCCAACTATAACGACTACTTCTACGGATGAAATAGGGTCATTCACGACTACCTTTACGATAGATACCCAGAGATATGGAACAACAACGATTATTGCTACCAATATGAGTTCGGCAGAAGGCTACTTCTTCATTATTCCAAATATAATTAACATTACACCTAAGTCTGGAACTGTGGGCACAATAATAACATTGCAAGGTAATGGATTTGGAGCCTCCAAGACTTTAAGCATAGACTTTGGAACTACATCTACTATTCAAATTACCTCTACTTATGCCGAAGGCAGCTTTACCACTACCTGGACAATTGATACTCAACCTTATGGTATCACCACTATTACTACCCATGGAAGTAAGGATGCATCAGGAACATTTACCATCTTACCTAATATCATTCTGATTACACCGAGTTCAGGGACAGTGGGAACGATAATAACCGTGAGAGGAAATGGCTATGCCGCATCGGATACGGTAAGAATAGCATTTGGTATCACTCCAACAATTCAATTAGTTTCTACAGAAATATATGGTAGCTTCACTACCACATTTACTATAGATACTCAACAATATGGCATAACAACGATTGTTGCTCATGGAGATGCACAAGGCATTTCGGCTCAAGGGACTATTAGTATTCAACCCAATATCATTCTTGTTACACCAACTTCAGGAACCGTAGGAACGATAATAACCTTAAGAGGAAATGGATATTGGGCATCCGAGACAATCAGGGTAGAATTTGGGACTACGCCAACTATACAACTAACCTCTACTTATGCAGAAGGTAGTTTCACCACCACATTTACTATAGATACACAACCTTATGGCATAACAACTATTATTGCTCATGGAAACGGGATATTATCCGCAGGCACATTAACCATATTACCTAATACCATTTTGATTACACCGAGTTCAGGGACAGTAGGAACGATAATAACTGTGAGAGGGAATGGATATGAGGCATCGTCGGTAATCAGGGTAGAATTTGGGACTACACCTACAATACAACTAACTTCTACCTATGCCGAAGGCAGCTTTACCACTACATTTACTATTGATACACAACCTTATGGCATAACAACTATTATTGCTCATGGAAACTGGATATTAGCAGAAGGGACATTAACCATATTACCTAATATTATTCTGATTACACCAGATTCAGGGACAGTAGGAACGATAGTAACATTAAGAGGAAATGGTTATCGGGCATCCGAGAGAATCAGGGTAGAATTTGGGACTACGCCAACAATACAGATAACCTCTACCTACGCAGAGGGAAGTTTCACCACCACATTTACCATAGATACACAACAGGCGGGTATAACAACCATTATTGCCTATGGAGACGGAATATTAGCCGAAGGAACATTAACTGTGTCATCGAATATTGTTCTGGTTACACCAGATTCTGGAACAGTGGGAACAGTAATAACCGTGAGAGGAAATGGATTCAGGGCATCAGATACGATAAGGATAGATTTTGGAGTAACTCGAACAATTCAATTAACTTCTACTTATGCCGAAGGGAGCTTTACTACTACATTTACGATTGACACGCAAAACTATGGTTCTACAACAATAACAGCATCAGATTTAGATTCACGGCAGGCGGTTAGATACTTTAAGATACTGCCAGAACTTTGGTTTGTAACTTCAACCGAAGGAACAGTAGGAACTATAGTAACGATAAGAGGGACAGGATATGCGGCGAATGAGTTAGTTTATATCCACTTTGGAACGACAAAGACGATAACAACTACATCTTCAGCCAATGAAGGTAGCTTTACCACTACATTTACTATTGATACACAACCTTATGGCTCTACAACCATAACAGCCTTAGGATTAAGTTCAGATAAGGCAAGCAACTACTTTAAGATACTATCTTCAGTTTATGAAGTTACACCGATTGAAGGGACGGTAGGAACAATCGTTACCATCAGTGGAATGGGATATGGGGCGTTCAAAGACATAACCATACATTTTGGCACAACTAATACCATTACTACTACTTCTACGAATATAGCAGGGTCATTTACTACAACATTTACCGTAGATACACAACCTTATGGCACGACAACGATAACGGCATTAGGTTCTGTGGCAATTAACCACTTCAAGATACTGCCAGAGTTGTGGTATGTCAATCCAGCAGAAGGGACAGTAGGTAAGGTAGTAACAATTCGAGGGACAGGCTATGCGGCGAATGAGTTAGTCTATGTCCACTTTGGCACAACTAATACAATAACGACAACATCTGTAGATATAGAGGGTAGCTTCACAACAACATTTACCATAGATACACAACCTTATGGCTCTACAACCATAACAGCGGTAGGTTTGAGTTCCGGTCAGGCAAGCAATGACTTCAAGATACTGCCAGAATTATGGTATGTCAGTCCAGTAGAAGGGACAGGAGGGAGTATAGTAACAATTCGAGGGACAGGCTATGCGGCGAATGAGTTAGTCTATATTCACTTTGGCACGACTAACACGATAACAACTACTTCTTCAGCCAATGAAGGTAGTTTCACCACTACATTTACCATAGATACACAACCTTATGGTTCTACAACGATTACAGCATTAGGTTTGAGTTCAGATAAGGCAAGTAATTACTTTAAGATACTATCTTCAGTTTATCAAGTTACGCCGACTGAAGGGACGGTAGGGACAATCGTTACCATAAGTGGAATGGGTTATGGGGCGTTCAAAGACATAACCATACATTTTGGCACGACAAACACCATTACTACTACTTTATCGAACATAGCAGGTTCATTTACCACTACCTTTACCATAGATACACAACCTTATGGCACGACAACGATAACCGCATTAGGTTCTGTGGCAATTAACCACTTCAAGATACTGCCAGAGTTGTGGTATGTCAATCCAGCAGAAGGGACGGTAGGTAAGGTAGTAACGATTCGAGGGACAGGATATACGGCACAGGAATTAGTCTATATCCACTTTGGCACGACCAACACCATAACGACAACATCTGTAGATGAACAGGGTAGCTTCACAACGACATTTACCATAGATACACAACCTTATGGCTCTACAACGATAACAGCGTTAGGCTTAAGTTCAGGTCAAGCGATAAATGACTTCAAGATATTGCCAGAATTATGGTCTGTCAATCCAGCAGAAGGGACAGTAGGGAAGGTAATAACGATTCGCGGGACAGGATATGCGGCACAGGAAACAGTTTACATTCACTTTGGCACGACAAATACGATAACGACAGTATCATCCGATGTCCAGGGTAGCTTCACGACTACATTTACCATAGATACACAATCTTATGGCTCTACAACGATAACAGCCGTAGGTTTGAGTTCAGATAAGGCTATTAACTACTTTATGATATTATCTTCAGTTTATGAGGTTACGCCAACTGAAGGGACGGTAGGAACAATAGTTACCATCAGTGGAATGGGATATGGGGCGTTTAAAGATATAACCATACATTTTGGCACGACCAATACCATTACCACTACCTCATCGAATATAGCCGGTTCATTTACTACTACCTTTACTATAGATACACAGCCTTATGGGACGACAACGATAATCGCTATAGGTTCTAAGGCAATTAACTATTTCAAGATACTGCCAGAATTATGGTATGTCAATCCAGCAGAAGGGACGGTAGGTAAGATAATAACGATTCGAGGGACAGGATATGCAGCGAATGAGTTAGTTTATGTTCATTTTGGCACGACTAATACGATAACGACAACATCTGCAGATGTCCAGGGTAGCTTCACCACTACATTTACCATAGATACACAACCTTATGGTTCTACAACTATAACAGCGTTAGGGTTAAGTTCAGGTCAGGCGAGCAATGACTTCAAGATACTACCAGAATTATGGTCTGTCAATCCAGCAGAAGGAACAGTAGGGAAGGTAGTAACGATTCGAGGGACAGGATATGCGGCGAATGAGTTAGTCTATATCCACTTTGGGACGACAAAGACGATAACAACTACATCTGCAGATGGACAGGGTAGCTGGACAACAACATTTACCATAGATACACAATCTTATGGTTCTACAACCATAACAGCGGTAGGATTGAATTCAGGTTCAGCTATCAATTATTTCAAGATACTGGTAGAGTTATATTCCATTACACCGACAGAAGGAACAGTAGGGACGATAGTTACTATTAAAGGAACAGGATATAACGCTAATGAAGAGATAAGGATAGATTTTGGAGTTAAATCAACGATAACTACGACACAAGCAGATGAAACAGGCAGCTGGACAGCTACATTTACCATAGACACGCAACAGTATGGTAGAACAACTATTAAGGCAACTGGATTAACCTGTCAGGGAGAAGGAATTAACTACTTCAAGATACTGCCAGAATTATGGTATGTTGAGCCAGCAGAAGGAACAGTAGGAAATATCGTAACGATTCGAGGGACAGGCTATGCGGCGAATGAATTAGTCTATATCCACTTTGGCACAACTAACACGATAACGACTACATCTGTAGATATACAGGGTAGCTTCACCACTACCTTTACCATAGATACGCAACCTTATGGCTCTACAACGATAACAGCGTTAGGGTTGAGTTCAGGACAGGCAAGCAATGACTTCAAGATACTGCGAGAATTATGGTCAGTGGTGCTTGCGGAAGGGACAGTAGGGACAATCGTAACGATACGAGGCACCGGCTATGCGGCAAATGAGTTGATTTATATCCACTTTGGGACAACAAAGACGATTACAACGACATCAGCGGCAATTGAAGGTAGTTTCACAACGACATTTACTATTGATACACAACCGTATGGTTCGACGACAATCACTGCGGTAGGTCTGAGTTCAGGTAGTGCCATAAATAACTTCAAGATACTGCCAGAGTTATGGTCAGTGGTGCTTGCGGAAGGGACAGTAGGAACAATCGTAACGATCCGAGGCACCGGTTATGCGGCGAATGAGTTAGTCTATATCCACTTTGGCACAACTAATACTATAACGACTACATCTTCAGATGGACAGGGTAGCTGGACAACAACCTTTACCATAGATACACAATCTTATGGCTCTACAACGATAACAGCGTTAGGCTTGAGTTCAGATAAGGCTATTAACTACTTTATGGTATTATCTTCAGTTTATGAGGTTACGCCAACTGAAGGGACGGTAGGGACGATAGTTACCATCAGTGGAATGGGATTTGGGGCGTTCAAAGATATAACCATACATTTTGGCACGACTAATACGATTACGACCACTGTGTCAAATATAGCAGGTTCATTTACCACAACATTTACCATAGATACACAGCCTTATGGCACGACAACGATAATCGCTTTAGGTTCGAAGGCAATTAACTACTTTAAGATACTGCCAGAATTGTGGTATGTCAATCCAGCAGAAGGGACAGTAGGAAGTATAGTAACGATACGAGGGACAGGGTATGCGGCGAATGAGTTAGTTTATATCCACTTTGGCACAACTAATACCATAACAACTACATCTTCAGATATTCAGGGTAGTTTCACCACAACATTTACAATTGATACCCAGAATTATGGCTCTACAACCATAACAGCTTTGGGATTAAGTTCAGGCCAGGCTATTAATGATTATAAGATAATGCCAGCTGTCTGGTATGTCATTCCACCAAAGGGAACAGTTGGCAGCACGGTGATGATAAGAGGGACAGGGTATGAAGCCAATGAGTTAGTTTATATCCACTTTGGGACAACAAAGACGATAACAACTACATCTGCAGATATAGAAGGTAGCTGGACAACTACATTTACCATAGATACACAACCTTATGGCAGCACAACGATAATCGCATTAGGGTTAAGTTCAGACAAGGCGACTAATTACTTTATGATTGTTCCAAGATTATGGTATGTGAGTCCAGTAGAAGGGACAGTAGGGAGTGTAGTAACGATTCGTGGAACAGGATATGCGGCTTATGAGCCAGTAAATATCTTCTTTGGAACTACGGTATTACCTATTATGCAAACCTTAGTAGATGTTGAAGGAAGTTTCACCACGACATTTACTGTTGATACACAACCTTATGGCACTACGACGATAGTGGCTACTGGTGTGAATTCTCTTATTCCAGATGCTAATTATTTCAAGATACTGCCAGAATTATGGTATGTCAGTCCAGCAGAAGGGACAGTGGGTACGGTAGTAACGATTCGAGGGACAGGCTATGCGGCGAATGAATTAGTCTATATCCACTTTGGCACGACTAATACGATAACGACAACATCTGTAGATGGACAGGGTAGCTTCACAACTACATTTACCATAGATACACAATCTTATGGTAGCACAACCATAACAGTCTTAGGGTTAAGTTCAGGTCAGGCGAGCAATGACTTCAAGATACTGCCAGAATTATGGTCTGTCAATCCAGCAGAAGGGACAGTAGGTAAGATAGTAACGATAAGAGGAACAGGCTATGCGGCGAATGAGTTAGTTTATATCCACTTTGGCACAACTAATACCATAACGACTACATCTTCAGCCATAGAAGGTAGCTTTACCACTACATTTACCGTAGATACGCAGTCTTATGGTTCTACAACTATTACCGCCGTAGGGTTGAGTTCAGACAAGGCAACTAATTACTTTATGATATTATCTTCAGTTTATGAGGTTACACCGACTGAAGGAACGGTAGGGACAATCGTTACCATCAGTGGAATGGGATTTGGGGCGTTCAAAGATATAACCATACATTTTGGCACGACTAAGACGATTACTACTACTTCTTCGGATATAGCCGGTTCATTCACCACTACCTTTACTATAGATACACAACCTTATGGAACGACAACGATAACCGCTTTAGGTTCGAAGGCAATTAACTACTTCAAGATACTACCAGAATTATGGTATGTTAATCCAGCCGAAGGGACAGTAGGTCAGGTAGTAATGATTCGGGGGACAGGCTATGCGGCGAATGAGTTGGTCTATATCCACTTTGGCACAGCAAATACAATCACGACGACCTCAGCCGGAATTGAAGGTAGTTTCACGACGACATTTACTATTGATACACAACCTTATGGCTCTACAACCATAACAGCATTAGGTTTGAGTTCAGATAAGGCAATAAATGACTTCAAGATACTGCCAGAGTTATGGTCAGTGGTGCTTGCGGAAGGGACAATAGGAACAATCGTAACAATCCGAGGCACCGGCTATGCGGCGAATGAGTTAATTTATATCCACTTTGGCACAACAAATACAATCACGACGACCTCAGCGGCAATTGAAGGTAGTTTCACGACGACATTTACTATTGATACACAACCGTATGGTTCGACGACAATCACTGCGGTAGGTCTGAGTTCAGGTAGTGCCATAAATAACTTCAAGATACTGCCAGAATTATGGTCAGTGGTGTTAGCCGAAGGGACAGTGGGGACAATCGTAACAATCCGAGGCACCGGCTATGCGGCGAATGAGTTAATTTACATTCACTTTGGCACAACTAATACAATTACGATGACCTCAGCCGCAATCGAAGGTAGTTTCACGACGACATTTACTATTGATACACAACCTTATGGCTCTACAACCATAACAGCATTAGGTTTGAGTTCAGATAAGGCAATAAATGACTTCAAGATACTGCCAGAGTTATGGTCAGTGGTGCTTGCGGAAGGGACAGTTGGAACAATTGTAACGATTCGAGGCACCGGCTATGCGGCGAATGAGTTAATTTACATTCACTTTGGGACAACAAAGACAATCACGACGACCTCAGCCGCAATTGAAGGTAGTTTCACGATGACATTTACCATTGATACACAACCTTATGGTTCGACGACGATAACATCAGTTGGCTTGCATTCAGGTAGTGCCATAAATGACTTCAAGATATTGCCGGAATTATGGTCTGTAACACCAAAAGAAGGGACAGTTGGGACAATCGTCACAATTCGAGGGACAGGATATGCGGCGAATGAGTTAATTTATATCCACTTTGGGACAACAAATACAATCACGACGACCTCATCCGCAATTGAAGGTAGTTTCACGACGACATTTACCATTGATACACAACCTTATGGTTCGACGACGATAACAGCGGTTGGATTGAATTCAGGTAGTGCCATAAATGACTTCAAGATACTACCAGAATTATGGTCTGTCAGTCCAACAGAAGGGACAGTAGGTAAGATAGTAACAATTCGAGGAACAGGCTATGCGGCGAATGAGTTAATTTACATTCACTTTGGCACAACTAATACCATAACGACAACATCTGCAGATGGACAGGGTAGCTGGACTACAACCTTTACTATAGATACACAATCTTGTGGCTCTACAATTATTACAGCCGTAGGGTTGAGTTCAGGTTCAGCTATCAATTACTTCAAGATAATGGCAGAATTATATTCAGTTACACCGACAGAAGGAACGGTAGGAACTATTGTTACGATTAGAGGAACAGGGTATTTAGCCAGTGAGCAAATAAGGATAGACTTTGGAGTTAAATCAACGATAACGACAACACAAGCAGATGGAATAGGTAGTTGGACAGTTACCTTTACCATAGATACCCAGGCCTATGGTAACACTACCATTAAATCTACTGGATTAATATCTCAGGGAGAAGGGATTAACTACTTCAAGATACTACCAGAGTTATGGTCAGTGGTGCTTGCTGAAGGGACAGTAGGAACAATTGTTACAGTCCGAGGCACAGGCTATGCGGCGAATGAGTTGGTCTATATCCACTTTGGCACAACTAACACGATAACGACAACATCTGCAGATATAGAAGGTAGCTTCACCACAACATTTACTATTGATACACAACCTTATGGTTCTACAACCATAACAGCGTTAGGTTTGAGTTCAGACAAGGCAATAAATGACTTCAAGATACTGCCAGAGTTATGGTCAGTGGTGCTTGCTGAAGGGACAGTAGGAACAATTGTTACAATCCGAGGCACAGGCTATGCGGCACAGGAATTAATTTACATCCACTTTGGGACAACAAATACAATCACGACGACCTCAGTCGCAATTGAAGGTAGTTTCACAACAACATTTACTATTGATACACAACCTTATGGTTCAACGACAATCACTGCGGTAGGTCTGAGTTCAGGTAATGCGATAAATAACTTCAAGATACTGCCAGAATTATGGTCAGTGGTGTTAGCCGAAGGGACAGTAGGGACAGTAGTGACGATACGAGGCACAGGTTATGCGGCGAATGAATTAATTTACATTCACTTTGGGACAACAAATACAATTACGACGACCTCAGCCGCAATTGAAGGTAGTTTCACAACGACATTTACTATTGATACACAGCCTTATGGTTCGACGACGATAACAGCAGTCGGCTTGAATTCAGGTAGTGCGATAAATTACTTCAAGATACTGCCAGAGTTATGGTCAGTGGTGTTAGCCGAAGGGACAGTGGGGACAGTAGTGACGATACGAGGCACCGGTTATGCGGCGAATGAGTTAATTTACATTCACTTTGGCACAACTAACACGATAACAACAACATCTGCAGATGGACAGGGTAGCTGGACAACTACATTTACCATAGATACTCAACGCTATGGTTCAACAACCATTACTGCCGTAGGTTTGAGTTCTTCATCTGCTATTAATTACTACAAGATAACTCCTGATTTATGGTATGTAAGTCCAACGCAAGGAACGGTTGGAACAATTGTTACCATTAGAGGCACGGGTTACTCAGTTGGTGATGTCCGAATAGACTTTGGAACGACAAGAACTATCACCACTACACAGGCGGTTGCAGAAGGTAGTTTCACCACTACATTTACTGTGAATATTCAACCTGTAGGCAAGACGACTATTGCCGCAGTGGGCATTAATGGCGAAGGAAATATTAACTTCTTTACCATCACAGGTGGAATTAGAATATCACCTACCACTGGGACAGTAGGAATAGTAGTAACGGTGTTTGGTAATGGATATGCTTCAACAGAGCAGGTGAGGGTTGATTTTGGCACCACTCCTACCCTGTCAATAGTTACAGCGGAGCCAGTAGGGACATTTATTGCTATGTTCACTGTTACCACTCAACCTTATGGCACGACAACGGTTACGGCTACTGGACCAATAACAGGGTCTGCGATAGACTTCTTTGTCATTACACCTGAATTATTTAGTGTTATACCAAATGCAGGGACAGTAGGTAGCATAGTAATAATTCGAGGCACAGGTTATGCGGCGAATGAGAGAGTTTATATCCACTTTGGGACAACTAATACGATAACTACTACATCTTCAGACATAGAAGGAAGCTGGACAACAACATTTACTATAGATACACAACCTTACGGTTCTACAACCATAATAGCGTTAGGCTTGAGTTCAGGTTCAGCTATTAACTATTGCAAGATACTGCCAGAGTTATGGTCAGTAGTGCTTGCGGAAGGGACAGTAGGGACAATCGTCACAATCCGAGGCACAGGCTATACGGCGAATGAGTTAGTTTATATTCACTTTGGCACAACTAATACGATAACCACTACATCTGCAGATATAGAGGGTAGCTGGACAACTACATTTACTATAGATACTCAACCTTATGGTTCTACAACGATAACCGCCATAGGGTTAAGTTCGGGTTCAGCCATAAATGACTTCAAGATACTGCCTGAATTATGGTTCGTCAATCCAGCAGAAGGAACAGTAGGCAAGATAGTGATGATAAGAGGAACAGGCTATGCGGCGAATGAGGCAGTTTATATCCACTTTGGCACAACAAAGACGATAACAATGGTATCTTCAGTTATTGAAGGTAGTTTCACAACAACATTTACCATAGATACACAACCTTATGGCACAACGACCATTGTTGCCTCAGGATTGAATTCAGGAGAGGCGATTAATTACTTCAGAGTCCTGCCGGAGGTATTCAGTGTTACTCCGAAAGAAGGCACAGTGGGAACAATAGTTACTATTCGTGGGACAGGATATGGTGCAAATAAGATAATTAATGTTCACTTTGGAACAACAAATACTATTACTACGGCGAGTTCAGATATAATTGGTTCATTTACCGCAACATTTACTGTGGATACGCAACCTTATGGCACAACAACTATTGTTGCTACAGGTTGTTCGGCAATTAACTACTTCAAGATATTACCAGATGTTTGCTATGTTACGCCTACATCAGGGACTGTGGGAAGTATTGTGACGGTTCGTGGAACAGGCTATGCGGCTTCAGAAGAGGTCTATGTCCATTTTGGCACAACAAAGACGATTACAACTACGGTTTCTGCTCAAGAAGGTAGCTTCACCACGACATTTACTGTGGATACACAAGTTTATGGCACAACAACAATTATTGCGGTAGGATTAGGTTCAGGAGAGGCGATTAATTATTATAGGATAACTCCTGATTTGTGGTATGTCAATCCACAACAAGGCACAGTAGGAACAATTGTTACGATTAAAGGCACAGGTTATACCCCTGGTGAGGTGCGAATAGACTTTGGCACAACTCAAACTATTACTACTACTCAGGCAGATAATACAGGTAGTTTGACGACGACATTTACCATAGATACGCAACCATTAGGTATAACAACTATTGCGGCAGCTGGTGCTAATGCTGAAAGAAATATTAACTTCTTCACGATTACTGGTGGTATTAGAATATCGCCAACTACGGGTTCAGTAGGAACGATAGTAACCGTGTTTGGTAATGGTTATGCGGCAACAGAACAAGTCCGTGTTGATTTTGGGACAACACCAACATTAGCCATAACAACAACTGATAATATAGGTTCATTTACGGTAACCTTTACCGTAACGACACAACCTTATGGAACAACAACTATCATTGTTACCGGAGCAGAGGCAGGTTCTGTCTGCATTACCTTCTTCATCACGCCAGATGTATTTATGGTTAGTCCAGATACAGGAACAGTGGGAACAGTAATTACTATTCGTGGGACAGGTTATGCTGGGAGAGAAGATGTTTATATCCACTTTGGCACAACGCAGACGATTACCATTACTACTTCAGCTATTGAAGGCAGTTTCACGACGACATTTACCATTGATACACAGCCGTATGGTAGCACGACCATTACGGGATTAGGCTTAAATTCCAGTTCAGCTATTAATTACTTTAAGATTATACCGCAGATTATTCAGGTTACACCAGATACAGGAACAGTTGGAACAATAATTACGATTCGTGGGACAGGATATGGAAATGGCGAAGATGTCTTCATCCACTTCGGCACGACACAAACGATTACCAGGACTATTACCGATATAGAAGGCAGCTGGACTACAACATTTACTATTGATACACAACCGTATGGGACGACGACAATTACTTCTGTGGGAGAGACTACACCGCAGGCGATTAATTACTTTAAGATTACACCAGAAATAATTAGGGTTACGCCAACTCAAGGCACAGTGGGAACAATAGTAACAATTCGTGGGACAGGTTATGCCGGGACAGAAGAAGTCTATATCCACTTTGGCACAACGAAGACGATTACGACTACGGTTTCAGATATCGCTGGTAGCTGGACAACAACATTTACGATTGACCCACAGGCTTATGGCTCAACAACCATTACTGCGCTTGGATTACGGTCAGATTCAAATATTGCTTACTTCAAAGTGTTAGGCGAATTATACTTAGTTTCACCGAAGGAAGGGACCGTGGGGACGATAGTAACCATTAGTGGAACAGGATATCAATCCAGTGAGACTGTCCAGATAAGTTTTGGCAACAAGACGACGATAACTACAGGTCATGTAATAGACACAGGCGTCTTTATCCTTACATTTACAATTGATACGCAGGTTTATGGGTCAACAACAATTATTGCCACTGGTCTCTCATCAGCCATAGAAGGTATTAATTACTTTAAGATAATACCAGATGTAATTATGGTGAGTCCATCAATTGGGACTGTGGGGACAATCGTTACCATTCGTGGGACTGGTTATGCCGGATTAGAAGAGTTGTATGTCCATTTTGGCACGACAAAGACAATTACTACAACGACTTCAGATATGGAAGGTAGCTGGACAACAACATTTACTATTGATACACAACCGTATGGTTCAACAACAATTACCGTGTTAGGATTTGGTTCTGGAGAGGATATTTCCTACTTTAAGATAACACCTCAAATTTGGGATGTTACACCGACTTCAGCGACAGTAGGAACAATAATTACCATTCGTGGCACAGGTTATGCCGGGACAGAGGAGATTTATATCCACTTTGGCACGAATAAGACGATTACTACTACTGTTTCTGCCATAGAAGGAAGTTGCACAACAACATTTACCATTGATACACAACCTTATGGCACGACAACGATTCTCGCAGGAGGCTTGAAGTCTGATGAGGCAATTAATTACCTGAAGATAACTCCACAATTAGTTTCAGTAACACCAACAGAGGGAACAATAGGAACACTAATAACTATTTGTGGAACAGGTTATGCCAGCAGTGAGACAGTTTATATCCACTTTGGGATACGCAATACTATTACCACTACTGTTTCAGGCATCGAAGGAAGTGTGACAACTACCTTTACCATTGATACTCAACCTTATGGAACGACAACTGTGGTAGCATTAGGCTTGAAGTCCGCAGTTGCCATTAATTACTTTAAGATATTACCGGCATTGTTTATGGTCAGTCCAACAGAAGGGACTGTGGGCACAATAGTAACAATAAGAGGTAATGGTTATATTGGGACAGAAGAGATTTATATCCACTTTGGCACAACAAGGACGATTGCCACGGTTATCTCAGAGCTACAGGGAAGCTTTACCACAACATTTACAGTGGATACACAACCTTATGGGTCAACAACTATCACAGGCGTTGGTAGTTGTGGTGAGTCAATTAACTACTTTAAGATTACACCAGAGTTGTGGTTTGTAACTCCAACAAAAGGAACAATAGGAACAATTCTAACTATTCGTGGAACTGGTTATACGCCAGGTGAGGTGCGAATAGACTTTGGCACGACAGAATCTATCACCCTTACTCAAGCAGAAATAGAGGGAAGTTTCACCACGACATTTACCGTAAATACACAAATATTAGGTAAGACAACAATTAGAGCCACAGGTATTAATCAGGAAACCAATATTAACTATTTTGTGATTATTGGTGGAGTTGAGGTATCGCCGACATCTGGCACGGTTGGGTCAATAGTGACGGTATGTGGAACAGGATATGCGGCAAGTGAAGAGATAAGGATTAATTTTGGCACAACACCTTCAATTACGAAAGTTATCGCTACTGAAGCGGGAACATTTACCGTAACCTTTACCATTGATACACAACCTTATGGCACCACCACCGTTAGAACGATAAGTTCAGATACAGGTTCAGCCACAACTTACTTTACCATTCTACCCGACCTGTGGCAAGTTAGTCCATCAGAAGGCACAGTAGGAACAATAGTTACTATTCGTGGGACAGGTTATGCCTATCAAGAAACAGTTTCGATACATTTTGGAACAACATTTACCATTACCACAGCTCAAGGTTCTAAACAAGGTAGCTGGACGACGAAATTCACAGTAGATATGCAACCTTGTGGTAGCACCACGATTACTGCCGTAGGTGATACATCAGGCACGGCTATTAACTATTTTGTCATAAATCCAGAAATATACTCTGTAACTCCAACTCAAGGGACAGTTGGAACAATAGTTACCATTAAAGGTAGTGGTTACAGGCTAAGTGATGACATACAGATAGATTTCGGCACTACATTAACTATTATGGTTGCTTCTTCTAATGATGCAGGGACATTTACCGCTACCTTTACTATAGATACTCAAGCCTACGGAACTACAACCATAACCGCCAAAGGTTCAGCAGTGGGAATAGCGGTGAATTACTTCAAGATAACTCCAGATGTATTTTTTGTTTCACCAACAGAGGGCACCGTTGGGACAATAATTACTATTCGTGGTACAGGTTATGCCGGTGGTGAGACAGTAGATATTCATTTTGGCAGGGCTAAGACCATCACCACAGCGTTAGTAGATGCACAGGGCACTTTCACTACTACCTTTACCATAGATACACAACCTTATGGAACAACTACAATTACGGGAGTTGGTCCCACCTCTTCGCAGGCAATTAATTACTTTAAGATATTATCAGAGATAGTTTCGGTTACTCCAACGGAAGGAACGGTAGGAACAATAGTTACTATCTGCGGAACTGGTTATAGAGATACAAAGAGAGTTTATATCCACTTTGGCACGACTAATACTATTACAACAACTACTTCAGATTATGAAGGTTCATTTACTACTACCTTTACCATTGATACTCAACCTTATGGCACAACAACGATAATGGCAGTAGGGTCTCCACAGGCAATCAACTACTTCAAGATATTACCGGATGTTATCTTTGTCAGTCCAACATCAGGCACGGTTGGAACTATAGTTACTGTTCGTGGAACGGGTTATGCTGGCACAGAGGAAGTTTATATCCACTTTGGCACTACCAATACCATAACTACTACCGTATCCGCTATACAGGGTAGTTGGACAACGACATTTACCATAGATACCCAATCTTATGGAACAACTACAATAATAGCCGTAGGATTAAAGTCAGGAGAGGATTATAATTACTTCTTTATAAATTCAATGACTTATCTAACTCCTTTACAGGGAACAGTAGGTCAGTTGGTAACCATAAGGGGTGAAGGTTATAATGATGGAGAGACTATAGCTATACACTTTGGAGAGATTTTGACTATATGTACTGCACTGGTGGCTCAAGAAGGTTCATTTACGGCTATATTTACTGTTGATACTCAGATTTTTGGGACAAAGACAATAACCGTAGTAAGTGAGATTGAAACGAGAACTCATTTGTTTAAGATAAGAGGTGGAGTGATAGTATCGCCCAGAAGTGGAATAGTGGCGACACTTGTTACCCTGTATGGAACAGGATATGGAGCCAGTGAGCCAATCATCATAGGTTTTGGTGGTAATCCAACCATATCTTGTGCAACAACCTCTGATAATGGGACATTCTCAACGCAATTTATGGCTGATGTTCAGGTACCTGGTCCGGTGGTAATTACTGCCAGTGGTTTGATAACCGGTGAAGTAGCATCTACTACCTTTACGCTGGTCAGAATATTCTTAAATCCAAATGTTGGCTATGGACAAAAAGATGCAATTACTCTAATCTCAGGTAAAGGATTTATGGAGGGAGCAACCGTAACTGCTAATTCTATTAAATTCAATGGTGCATTTACCGCACAACATCCCCCAATAACTATTCAACCAGGAGGTAATTTACCAACAACTACTTTGACATTACCAGCGATGCCGTGGGGAACTTATACGGTTCATATGATAGTTTCAGGAGAGGAATTTGTATTTGCAGATAGTTATAGAGTTATACCGCGGATTATAATGAATCCAGGTGCGGGTAGTGGTCAGACGGGTAATACAAGTACTATAACAGGTTCAGGATTCTATGGGACGACAGGTGGAACGACTATACTAATGAATAGTATTAAGGTAGGTGGCAATCCGACTGAACATCCAGAAGTGGTTGTATCTGATGTGGGAACATTCTCAGTTACAGTTGCTCTGTCACAACTTAACCAAGCAGGGGGTTATGCGGCAGATATTGTCCAGACTAAGGAAAATATAGGTTCATGGACATATAGATTTGAAAATGTCTATTATCGAACTTCACCACCTCAGTTACGATGGACAGGAGAGTCTGGTTATACACAGGATGGACTTAATCCAGAAGAGGGTCTAAATACTACAATTTATACTTACCGTATAAGATATTACGATTTTGATAATGATGACCCATTACCTGGCTATCCAAAGGTGATTATTTATAAAGGTACTAATGTTTATGCTTCATTGACTATGACAAAGATAGATAATTATCTACCGAGGTCAGCTCCACGATATGAAGTTCAAACAACCCTTCCAGATGGAATGTACTCCTATTATATTGTGGCGTATGATAAATGGGGAGCGCCAGCCAATGGTGTCTCAGGAGTATGGCGTGAGGGACCAAGAGTAGGACAATTCCCAACACTTAGATGGGTAGGCGCACCTGACTATATCAATACGGGTGTATCTCCAAAAGTTGGCTCTGAGGGAACGCTATTTAATTATCGGGTAGTGTATCGAGATTCAAGTAATCGGCCACCAGTATTTGGGACAAATAGCCCAATAGTGATTATAGAAAAAGATGGATTACCCTATGCCACTTATACTCTGGGTACTATTTCCTTGCTGGGAGGAACTGCAACTCCTTATCGAGATGGTGTGATTTATGGTACTGAGACTTCTCTTCTGGTAAGAGGTTCATATACACATAGATTTAAAGTACAAATAGCCATAGGAACGGATACATTTATAGAAGCACAGGGAACGCCAACATTAATCAATTCAGGACCGACAGTGGTAACCCTTCCATATCTTAGTTGGTTAGGAGCACTAGGATATACGGATGATGGCGTAGAACCCGATATTGGACAGATAGGAGATATCTTTGAATTTAAGGTGAAATATACAGGTTCTACTGCACCTGAATTGATACGACTATATCTTATGAGTCAAAATGGAACAATTACTTATTATGAAATGATACAAGATGGCGAAAATTGGGAATATGGAGTTACATTTACAACAAGATTGAGTATTAACTATGGTGGGATGAATTCTTACAGAATTGAGGCGAGCGCATATGGTCAACCAGTAGGTGGCACCCCGACTTTATGGCATAACGAACCATTTATTAATCGTGCTCCAGTTCTTGCATTTGCCTCTCCAGGATTAGAACCTACTTATGGTAATAATGAAACGATATTTACCTACAGGATTAAATATTTTGATGCCGATGGTAATGAGCCGGCGTATATAGAGGCACGATATACTTCTCCAGGTGGTAATCCGGGAACACTTAATTTACAGTTAAGTAGTGGAACAGTATCTGATGGTATTTATATAGGTACTATGACAGGTTTAGGAGAAATTGGGACATGGACATATAGATTTGCCGCGGCGGATAATTATGGAATGATAGCTATTGGGACTCCTACTAATCTATTCTCTGGTCCTATAATTATTCCTGGAGAAACTTATCTTACAGGAGCTGAGATACTACCCGTGAATCCTATAGTAGGTTCTTATATTACCTTCAAAGTGACATATTTTGACCTTAATGATATAAGACCAGCACCAGGTTATCCCAAACTATATGTCTATTTAGGAAATCAATTGTTTGTGACTACTGGACTTTACGAAGAAACACCAAGTGATACTGTTTATACTGATGGTAAAGTTTATCAGATAAAGACAGTAATATTAGCTTTAGCGGGCACATATACGCATAAATTTGAAGCAATGAATCAGGGCGGTAGAAGAGCCGTTGGTAGTCCGACAATGAGACAAATAGGACCTGCTGTTGGAAATCAACAAACTCAAAATAGAATACCATCATTGAGCTGGGTACAACAGGATGGTTATCGGAGTGATGGTGTTAATCCAAATTCTGCCAAACCAGAAACGACAATTACTTATAAAGTGCTGTATAAAGATTTTAATAATGATTATCCTATGCCAGGTTATCCGCAATTAAATATTTATAAATCGGATAGAACCTTATTGGCGACGGTGACGATGACATTAGAGTCAGGTGATGGTGATTGGATAGGTGGTGCGGTTTATGTGTATGCAACTAATACATTGATAACAACAGGGAATTATTACTATAGCATGGAGGCTAAAGATTGCTGGGGTGGTAATGCCGCTGGTGCACCAGTATATCAATATTTAGGTCCAAAGATTAGTCTGCCACCTATTTTGACTTGGACTGGTGAACCTAACTACCAGGAAGGTGGAGTTTATCCGATAAGCACTTCTCCATATAATCTTTATACTTATCGGATAAAATATCAAGATTCCGCAGGTAACCAGCCATATGCCAATGTGGTATATGT